>JAEXNS010000012.1 GCA_023439605.1 Bacillota bacterium
AGTTTGAACATATTAAATAGCTATTTGAATTCTTTTGGCATATCATGTAAACTTACAACATCTCAAAATAGTGCAGTTTATCTTTTGGAAACAGAGAAAGAAAAACCTTTTAATCTATTTATTATTGATTATGAAACTCCTATTGAAGGAGGTTTTAAATTTATAGAAAATCTTAAAAAGAACAATAAAATACTAAATTTTCCAAAAACAATTATGCTTTTACCAAAAATGAGAGAGGATTTGTTAGAACAATTAAGTTTATATGGAATAAATATAGGTGTAAATAAGCCTATAATACCATCTATCCTTTTTAATGCTATTTTAGATACATTTTCAAGTAAAATTGAACTGGAAAATAGAATGGTTACTCAAGAAAATGATTTATCGGTTCACACAGATAAATTAATTTTACTTGTTGAAGATAACAGAACAAATCAACTAATTGCAAAATCACTATTAGAACAGGCAGGATTTAAAGTTATGATTGCAAATGATGGAGTAGAAGGTGTTGATTTATATAATAAAAATAAGGATAATATAAGCTTGATTCTTATGGATTTACATATGCCAAACTTAAATGGGTATGATGCTTCTAAAGAAATACGAAAAACATCTCATGAAATTCCTATTGTAGCTATGACAGCAGATGTAATTCAAGGTGTAAAAAATAAATGTGAAGCAAGTGGAATAAATTATTATGTAAGCAAGCCTTTTGAACCAGATACTTTTATTAAAAAAATAAAAGACATTATTGAATCATCAAAAGAAGAAGAAGAAAATATTATTGTTTTAGACAAGGAAAAAGGATTGAAATTTTTAGGAAATAACCAACAAATTTATAATTTGGTTATAAAGGAATACTACAAGGAAAATCAAAATACAAAAGAGAAGCTATCTATCGCAATTTCAGAAAAAAGATATGATGATGCAGCACAGATTATACATAAAATAAAAAGCAGTTCCGCAAATATAGGTGCTACTTCACTTTATAAAATATGTGTAGTATTTCAAAAGGTTTTAAAAGAAAAAGAAGAAAATGAAATTGAAATACTAAATGTAAAATTTGTAAATATGTTAAATCACGTGCTCGAGGAAATAAAAGAATCCATATAGATATTTGATTTATGCATTTGACTGAATATCAACTGATTTTGTTTATTATTTACAAAATATAATGTTTATATTGACATAACATTAGATATATGGTAAAATAAATAAAATGAAGTATGGAGGAGTTAAAATGGATAAAAAGTGTACTTGTTGCGGAAGTTCTGAGGTTATTTTTGGAAAGGTTTATAGTACAGGAGGATTGGTTTTTATTCCAGAAAAGGAAAAAGGATTTATTCATAAAAGTTCCTATATTGATGCATATGCGTGTAAAAAATGTGGAGAAGTATTTGGATTTAAACTCGCAAATAAGCCTAGCAAATTAACGGATTGATTTTAAAAATAAAAAATATACTGCTGTATTCAAGAAAATACAGCAGTATATTTTTTTATTTCAGCAACATGAGCAAAACAAAAATATATATACCGAAGGTCCAAGGTGACTAGAAAGCACGGTCGACTCCGTAGAGTCGAAACTCTACAAAATTCTGAACCTATCATAGAATCTTCAGTTCCCAAATACCGTGCAGAACATATAGCTAAACACGAAGCAACGTATTTTTAAATTTCATACCATTAAAATCAATATACTTTTTAGCTATTTTATAAAAAGTATTAAAAAAATAATAAAAAAATAGTATATTTTTTATGTATCGAAATCTAGAGAATTAATGTTTATAATTATTTATCTTTGTTTTTATTATAAATAATTATTAATTAATACTTTTTGCATAAATTCTAGTTAATTTTTTTGTTTTTTGTTGACATTTTTGATTTATGGGTGTAAAATGGAATGTATAATAATGTTTAGGGGGTAAGTTTTTGAAATTAGAGATTGAATTTGAATTGAAGAAAAATGAGTTGCCTATAGAATATAGGCGAGTGTTCATGCATGTTTTGAAGAAATGTTTAATTGATATTAAACATTCAAATTATTATGACAAGTATTATGAATTGTCTAAATCTAAAAATTTTACGTTTTCTGTCCAATTGAATAAACCTAAATTTGAAAAAGAAAAAGTTTTGCTTGGTGGTAATATATTGAAATTACATTTCTCCACGTCCGAAGAATTAACAGGATATATTTTTTATTGTTCTTTTTTGGAACATAAAAACATTAACTTTGAACTTCCTGAAAACAACAATATGAAAATAACAAAGGTTACAAAATTAAAAGAATCTATGATTAATAATAATTGTGCAATTATTAAATTTAGTAGTCCTCTTGCGATAAGAGAACATTATTCTGATAATAAAGATAAATATTATTCTTTTTCAGATGATAAATTTATAAGCAAATTCCAAATGGTTGTTAAAAATCAATTGATAAAAGAAGGTTTTAAAAATGAATTGACTGAAAATATTAGATTGGAGTTTATTCAGCCAAAAAAAACAGTTGTAAAGCATTATGATGTGTTTATTGAGTCTACACTTGGTGTATTTAAGTTACACGCAGATAAGATGATTTTAAATTATTTATCTAAAGCAGGATTGGGTTCTAGGAAAAGTGAAGGCTTTGGAATGTTTCAAATAATAGAATCATAAAGAGAGGTGATAAATAAGTGAGTGAAAATAATGAACTAAAAAAACTTGAGTTTATTGATTGGAGATATTCTGCGGCTATAGTTGGCTTGGTTAAATATTTCAATTTTAACAATGATGAATTTGAAAAGATTACATTTAAAAAAAATTTCGATAGTATAGAATATAATCCTAATGATATATATTTAGAAAGATACTTAGCTTTTGCAGAAAATGAGTTTGGTACAGATTTTTTACATAAATCAATAGAAGATATTTTGTATAATGAAGCTTTTAACGATGAACAAATAAAGATTGTTAATGATAAATTAGCAGGTAATACAATATTAAAAAAATGTTTTAATAAATTAAAATTTGATGGTAAAAATAAAGATCAAATTCTAGATATTATTAAGCAAAACAGGGAAGATATAATAAAAGAAACTTTTAAAAATAAGAAAAATATGTATGCTAACTTTTGTAACTCGAATTTGTTTTTTAAAGATACCCAACCACATTGTAGATTGATAGGATATAATATTGATGAAGGGAGAAAAAGTAAATCAATAGGTTATAAATTCAATAAAAATAGTTTTGTCTCAAACGATTTTCTGGAATTTGACTTTATTCCATTTGCATTTACAAATACTTATGAAAGTATATTTATAAATAACAATTTTGCTTTAAAAGAACTTATTGATTCGAACAATATAATAAAAAAATATATAGATGATGAAAAAGAGTCTAAAGAATCTAAGGCGGGAATAAAATCGAAAATTATTTTATTTAGAAATATTATGGAAAGTTCAGATTATTTAAACCATGATGTAGAAGTTATTATAAAAAATCGTAATAATTCATATTATGAATCTTTATTTATAAGGAAAAGTGCTATCAAAATATTAAGGGAAATAAAAAATATTAAATTATTTTCAATTAATATTAAAGTTACAGAAGATTATTATATTTCAGTTCAAGATAAACTAATAGACAATATACTAAATAATTTAGTTATTGATGAATTGATTGAACTTTTATTAAAAGAAGATATTAAAGTATATAATTATGGTAATGTTATTTCAAGGTTAATAGAAATAAATATTAAAATAAAGGGAGTGAAAGAATTGACAAGTGATATGAAATCAGCTTATGGATGTGCAAAAAGAGTAAGTGAAAAATTTGTTAAAGAAAATAAATCAAATAAAATAAAATCTTATAGACAAAAATTGATAAGTTCCATAATATTTGAAGATTATAGTAGGGTATGTGATATTTTATTGCAATTATCTGCTTATTCAGATATTAATTTTGATTTTGCTTATTGTCTTTTTGAAGATTTTGAAAAAAACAAAGATGTTGCATATACATTTATTAATGCACTAGAAACAGAAAAAAATAAACAGGAGGAAAAATAAAATGGAAAATAACGCATTAACATTAACCATTGTTTCAAATATGACAAGCAATTATTCAGAAGGGTTGGGGAACATTTCTAACGTACAAAAAATATTTAAAAATAAAAAAACATATTCAATGAGAAGTAGAGAAAGTTTAAAAAATTCAATAATGGTTCAAAGTGGAATGTATGAAGATTTAAAAACTGTTGTTAATGGTGCAACACAAAAAGAAGCATCTGAAACCTTAAATGTATCTAACTGTAGAGCTTTAGAAGGCGGATATATGACTACATCTAATATCACATATACACGAAATAGTTCGTTTTATTTAACTGATGCGATTTCATGTGAAAGCTTTATAAATGAAACAAGATTCCATAATAATTTATACATGGCAGATAACTTTGCAAAAGCAAAGGGATTAAATGTTCAAGTTGATGCTGGTAAAGTTGGGTTGATGCCTTATCAGTATGAATATGAAAAATCTTTAAAAACTTATAGCATAACTATTGATTTAGAAATGATAGGTGTGGATAAAAATTTTAATACTGAGGCTTCAAATGAAGAAAAATCCAATAGGGTGATTTCTTTATTAAATGCAGTTAAAAATTTGAGTTTAGTTGTAAAAGGAAATTTAGATAATGCAGAACCCATATTTGTTGTAGGTGGTTTATCATGTAGAAAAACTCATTATTTTGAAAATGTAGTTAAAGTTAAAAATGAAAATTTACTTATTACTAAGGATTTAAAAGATAAAATAAATGATGGATTTAAAGTTGCACTTTTGGAAGGTGGAACATTTGAAAATGAATCTGAAATTATAAAAGAATTATCACCTACAAGTATATCTGAATTTTTTAATGATTTGATTAATCAAGTTAGGGAATACTATAAAGTTAATATATAAAGGTTGTGAGTAAATGGAAGTATTAAAAATTCATTTATTTCAGAGTAGTGCAAATTATAAAAGAGAAGAAGTAATTGAAAATAAAATGACTTATCCTCTGCCACCATATTCAACAATAATAGGTGCATTACATAATATTTGTGATTTTACTGAATACAAAGAAATGGAAGTAAGTGTACAAGGTTGTTATGGTTCACTAGTAAAAAAAGCTTATACAGATTATTGCTTTTTAGATTCACTTCAGGATGATAGAGGAATATTAATAAAAATGTGTAATACTGAAACTTTTTCGAAATCCTATGAAAAAGTTGCTTTTGCAAAAAAATCACAAGGAAACAGTTTTAGAAAAAATGAAACAGTTCAAATATTGAATGAGGATTTAATTTTAGAATATCGTCAACTTAAAGATTTAAATGATAAAATAATATTTTTTAAAAACGGTAGGTTTAGTAGTTTTAAAGGATTGATAAAGAAAAGAAAGCAAACTCTTTCAAGAAAGAAAAAATTATATCAAAAAAATAGTGAAGAATATATAAAATTAGATTTAAGAGAAAAAGAAATAAAACAATTGGAAAAAGAAGCAGATATTAGAATGAGGCGGTATGAGCAAATTAATTATGATATCCCTTATTCACGATTTAGAACATTAACTACATCATTAAAGTATTATGAATTATTGACGGATGTTGAACTTGTAATACATGTAAAATGTGATTTAGATATAATGAATAAAATATTAGAAAATATTTATAAAATGAAGTCTTTAGGAAGAAGTGAAGATTTTGTTGATATAAAAAAAGTGGAAATAGTTGAATTAAAAGAAGTAGATGGTACATATAAAAGTAAATATCACTCATATATAAAAGCAGATTTAATTGATGTTGAGGAATCTGTATACACAAAAGAAAGAAAAGGAATTAGAGCTATAGGTACTAAATATTATATAAATAAGGTTTTTGATAAATATGAAGATAAACGTGTTTTTGAAAAGGTAAAAGTATATTATACTTCTGAATATGAAGTTTATGAAGATTCAAAAAGTGTTTATATTGATTCTTCAGAAGATGAACCCTTGATTGTAACTTTTGCTTAATTTGATTGGAGTGATAAAATGGAGAGGAAAAATTATTTAGCTAAACCAAATCAAAGCATATATGATCACTATATATGCTTGCTAAAAGAATTAGATGTTTTAATTAACCATAAATATATTACAGATGAAAAAATAATAAAATTAATTAAAAAAAGTTGTGAATATCATGATGATGGTAAAGCAAATAGAGAGTTTCAAAAAAGAATTAAAAACAAAAGTAAGTTTAATCCTAATATAGAGATAGCACACAATGTGTTATCTCTATATTTCATAAATAAAAAAGATTTTTTTGATATGGATGATTATTATAAAGTTGCATATTCAGTTTTGAATCATCATGACTATTGTGATACAAATGAGGTATTAAATGAAGAAAAGGATATTATAAATTCATTACTCAATGACTTTTCAGATGAGGTTACTTCTATAACTTTACGTGATATAAATAAAATTAATAAAGCGGCATATGATAATGATACTATAGTTATAAAGGGTATACTTCACAAATGTGATTACAGTGCTAGTGCAAGGCTTCCAATAGAATATAAAAATGATTTTTTAGAGTTAAAATTAAATAGTTTACTAAATGAATGGAAAAAACACACACTAAATATTGATTGGAATGAATTACAAAAGTTTGCTATTAATAATAAAAATGATAATTTAATTATTATTGCACAAACTGGAATGGGGAAAACTGAAGCAGGATTGCATTGGATAGGAAACAATAAAGGCTTTTTTATTTTGCCTATTAGAACAGCAATAAATGCGATATATGATAGAATTAAAAATAATATATTAGAAAATGAAAATATTGATGAAAGATTGGCTTTACTGCATTCAGAAACGATGTCATACTATAGTTCAGATGAAAAAATCAATGAAAATGAAATAGATATTGATTCTTATTATAATAAGACAAAACAATTATCTATGCCTATTAATATATCTACCTTAGATCAATTGTTTAATTTTGTATTTAAATATAATGGTTATGAAATGAAACTGGCTACTTTAGCATATTCTAAAATTGTAATTGACGAAATACAAATGTATAGTCCAGATTTACTAGCATATTTAATTTATGGAATTTCAAGAATTATTGAATTAGGAGGTAAAATTGCTATATTAACTGCAACTTTACCTGATTTTGTTAAAGATTTAATTATAAGAGATGGTTTTAAATGCGAAACAGAAGCTTCTTATTTTATTAATGATAATATTTTAAGACATAATGTTAAGGTAATAGAGAAAAAAATAGATTTTGAAGATATACTTAAAATTTATGTTAAAAACAAGAAAGATAAAATAAATAATAAAATTCTAGTGGTATGTAATACTGTTAAAAAAGCACAAGAAGTATATTTGTCTTTAAAAGAAAATATGATTGGATTTGATGAAGAACTAAATATTTTACATAACAAATTCATAAAATCAGATAGAAAATTTAAAGAAGAACAAATTATTAAGGTTGGTCAAACTTATGATGAAAATGGTTATATAGATTTTAAAAATGTAATTTGGGTTTCAACTTCATTGGTTGAGGCAAGCTTAGATATTGATTTTGATTTTTTATTTGCAGAATTATCGGACATCAATTCTTTATTTCAAAGGTTTGGAAGATGTAATAGAAAAGGAAAAAAAGACATTAAAAATTATAACTGTTTTGTATTCACAGAAATAGAAAGTTCACTTTTGATTAATGGGAAAAAAGGTTTTATTGATAAAAAGATATATGAAATTTCAAAAGAAGCAATTTCAAAAATCGATGGAATTTTATTGGAGAGTGAAAAGATTGATTTAATAAAAAAATATTTGACTATGGAAAATATGAAAAAAAGTGATTACATTAGGAGATATGAAGAAACATATAATTTTATTTCAAATTTACAAATTGGTGAAATGCAAAAGTCAGAGTCTGAATTAAGAAATATTTTATCTTATGAAATTATGCCTAAAACTGTTTATGAGTCAAATGTTGATAAAATAGAGTCGATAATTAATGAAATAAAAAATATTAGTTCTATATTTAAAAAGGTTGATGAAGTAGAAAAGAAAAAATTATATATTAGAAAAATTAATTTAAAAGATGAAATAAGAAAATATACATTAGGAGTTCAACCATATCAATACAAAAAAGCAAATGTATATAATAGATTAGAAATTGATAAGGGTGAATATATTGAAATATATAATTGTAACTATGATGAAATAGGCTTTACAACATTAGAATATAAAACAGAAGATTATTTTTTGTAATGGAGATGGGATAAATGAAAGAAATAAGCGGTATGATGATTTATTATTATGTTGTGTGTAAAAGGAAATTATGGTATTTTGATAAACGTATTTCTATGGAACAAGAAAATGAAAATGTTCAAATAGGAAAACTTTTAGATGAAGAATCATATCAAAGAGATGAAAAACATATAAATATAAACAACGTAATAAATATAGATTTCATTAAGTCAAAAGGAATTTTACATGAAATAAAGAAAAGTAAAAAAATTGAAGAAGCATCTATTTTACAAGTTAAATATTATTTATATTATTTAAAAAAATATGGAGTAGATAATATAAAAGCAAAATTAGATTATCCATTATTAAAAGAAACTTTAGATATTGAACTAAAATTAGAAGATGAAATTGAAATAGAAAAAATATGTGAAAATATACAGGTTATTATTAGTTTGAGTAAACCACCAGAAAAAGAGAATTTAAAAATATGTAAATCATGTGCTTATTATGATTTATGTTATATATAACTTGAAAGGGTATAATTATGAAAG
>JAEXNS010000067.1 GCA_023439605.1 Bacillota bacterium
CTGCTATATTTCTAACCATATACTTTGAAGTATCTATATATTTGTTTAAAACCTGGCCCCATCCAGCCTGTACACTTGTATCTAGTGGATAATAATTGCATACGGTTGAATCGCCACATAACCATATAACGGGTTTTGTTTTTGTATTATCAGATATTTTTTCTATCTTTAGAGAACTTAAAGTGTATGCATAACCGTCTTTTCCTGCTGTAGCCAATATATTTAATTGTCCGTCTGTTACAGGTATTTGGAATTTATCAAAAGCATTATTCCCAGTCATATTCATAATTTGATAAACGCCTTCAGCAGCAATGCTTGTTCGGTTTGTATTTCCAAGTGTAACACTTATTTCATATACTGCTGGAGGTAAATCAACATTAAATGTGTTTGTGCTTTGTGTTCCAGAAACGACAAATTGAACTGCATCACTTAATGCTCCTGTTCCTAAAGCAGAGACATTTTTTACATTTGAAGGAGTTGAAAAACCATATCCCAAAGTTTTATTGTATTGAGTTTCAGCTGCAACACCTGTATATCCATTAGAAACACCATTATTTCCGAAATCAAAGTTATAAACTAAAGGGGTAATTATCGGAGTAGTTACTGTTGTAGTCACTGGAGTGGTTACTGTTGTAGTTACCGCAGTAGTTATGGGAGTTTCATAAATTGTTATAGGAGAAGTACTTTCGGTTGTAGTTTCTAGCTTTAAATAGTCTATATTGGGACCACCATTTTCAGTAGCTGAAATTACATTTATTTTATTTTCCCCTTTGTTCAGTGAAACTACTATATAGTTTTGAGTCCAATCTGTCCATGTACCACTTTGGTTGAAGTCCATTTTATAATAATTTTCAGAATTATTTAAATGTATATTCATAAATCTGTTGGTAGCGGTTCCGTTTGCATAGTTAAAAATAAGTTTATAATTTGCTGTTTCAGGAGCGTTTACCGTCCATGTTATGGAACTTCCAAGAACATTTTCATAGTTTATATATGCAGTTCCTGTAAAACCGACATTTATATTTTCGCTGAATGCCTTATAAAGTTCAGCATCAACAGCGTAGTAAATTTTTTCGGTTTGTGTTTCTATTGCCTTAGTTGTTCCTACATTAATAACGCTATCACCCATCACATATTGTTTAATAGAGGCATAGTCATTTATTTGAACACTTCCATCTTCGTCTATATCGGCGTTTAAAGCTTGTTCTGGAGTTAGTTCAATATCTTTTAACAAACATCTAGCCATAGTAACTAAATCAGAAAGAGTTACTTTTTGGTCACCGTCTAAGTCTCCAAATGTTTTATAAACAGGTATGGCATATATAGGAGAGGTTACTAATGTGCTGATTATAAGGATAAAAGATAATAAAAAACTTATTGACTTTTTCATAATACACATTCTTTCATAAAATTAATATTTCATCAATGGTTATAGTGATTTAAATTAAATTTCTTTAACTTAAAATATCTATAAAAAGGTTAACATTCAACATCTAAAGGTAAAACTTGTGGTTTTGCGAGGGGTTTCGACTCTGCGGAGTCGACCAGACTTTCCGGTCACCTTGTACCTTCGATAAAACATCTATCCCTTACACATATGGTTAAACAGTAACCATCAATGCCTTTTAAGGCATTGATGGAAAGTTTTTAAATAATTATTTTACAGCATATACATTTGGCATAGATGGTAGTGGTTTATCGCTTCCTAAATAAAAACTAGGATGAGGAGGTTGATTATATGCTACGTTTTGCCATGCAGTGGCTGTTCTATATTGCGGATCATGCATAAGTGTAAATAATCTATATTTAGTTTCATATGTTGTTGAATAAATTCTTAACTTGTTGTTATCCTCTGTTCGCATTATTAATTCTTCACGCCAGTCACCAAATATATCAGCAGATAAAGAAGGATTTGCTTTTGTTCCGTTGTTTTGAGCACAACCTGTAGCAGTCAAAAGTCTAGTAACACCATTTCCATTATATTTTGAAATTGCGTAGCCATCAAGTAATTCTCTTTCTAAGTCTCCATCCCACCATGATAAGAAATTGGTAGAAATGCCTGAAGTACTTCCAACTACTGTTCCTGCACCATCATATAGTCCAGCACCACTGGAACCCCAAAATTCGGAACCATTATTTCCAGCCCATATATTTGCTGCAACAGCCCTTCCTGTATCTTTTTCAGCGGTATATCTAAAGATGATTGAGCCTGTTTTTGCATCTAATAAAACTGAACCAAATGGTGAACTTTCGTTACATTTCCATATTTCTAGTCCTGCTCTATCTGGCAAGAAATCTGAAACATGTAACGCATCTCCATGTCCTAATTTTGTTGAATATAAACCTTTACCGTTGTCATCAATTACACAAGCACCATAAATTATTTCTTGTCTGTTATCACCGTCAACATCTGCTGTGCTTAAATTATGATTTCCTTGTCCTGCATAATCGCCATTTTCATTTACATTACTGTCAAATATCCACCTTTGTTTTAAATCTTTTCCGTCCCAATCGTAGGCAACTAAAACAGCTCTGGTATAGTATCCACGACACATTATAACACTTGGTTTTTCACCGTCTAAATAAGCTACACCAGCAAGGAATCTATCCACACGGTTTCCGTAGTTATCGCCCCAGCTACTAACTGTACCTCTTGCAGGATTATAGTCTATTGTTTTCATTGCAGCACCTGTTTCACCATTAAATACTGTTAAGTATTCAGGACCCGATAAAATGTATCCACCAGTATTTCTATAATCCGCATTTAAATTACCAATTATATTACCTTTACCGTCTTTTGTTGCATCGGCTGTTTTACAAATCATTTCAGCTTTTCCGTCACCATCAAAATCATACACCATAAATTGTGTATAATGTGCACCTGCTCGTATATTTCTTCCTAAATCAATACGCCATAATCTGGTTCCGTTTAATTTATAACAGTCTATAAATACGTTACTAGTTATACCCTCTTGAGAATTGTCTTTTGAATCTGATGGATCCCATTTTAAAATTATTTCATATTCGCCGTCACCATCAACATCAGCTACACTTGCGTCGTTTGGAGAGTAGATATCTGAAGGTTTATTTAAAGGAATTTCCATAAAACCATTTGCGAGTGATGCTATGGATGAACTTGTATTTATGGTTGTATTATTAACAATTGTTTCTATTGTGTATTTAGATGAAGTTGAACCGCTGTTATCTAAAAATGAAGTAGCTTGATCTTTTCCGCTAGTATAAATCAAATTTCCGTCTTTGTACAATTTAAAAGTTGTGTTTACATCATCAGTGCCTAAAAACCTCCAGTTAACAAGAATTCCAGCAGAGGTTTGAGTTGCTATTAATCCACGTCCCAATTTTTCAACTGACTTTGCACCTTCTTTAATCTGTGGTTGAGTGGTAGTAGTCTCAGTAGCAGTAGTAATAGTAGTTGTGGTTACAGCTGTAGTATTTGCAGTTGTTATTGTAGTGGTTGATGTTTCAGTATTAGGAACAACTACAGTTGTTTGTGTGGCCAAATCACCGGAAATAGGTGTTGCGGATTCTGATGTAGATTCGATTTTTAAATAATCAACGTTTGGTCCGCCGTTTTCAGTAGTTGCTAAAGCTTTGATTTTATTTTGTCCCTGGTTTAAGTTTACAACAATGAAATTTTCGCTCCAAGTAGTCCAAGCACCTGTGCCATTAAAATCAATATCATAATATGTTGTAGAAGCGTTTAAGGTTACTCTTAAAGGTCTATTTATGGCTGTTCCATTTGCATATCTTAAGTTTAATTTATATAACCCAGATTTGGCGACGTTTACATTCCATTCAACATAACTACCAACTAAATTATCATAATTCACATAAGAAGAACCACTATAACCGCCGTTTACAGTTTCAGTTATGGCTTGGCTTATGATTGCATCTGACGCATAGTAGATTAAGTTATCATTTGAACCGGCAATTTCAACAGTAGTTCCTATGTTGGGAACAGTATCGCCCATGGTGTATTGTTTTAGTAAAGCTAAGTCGGCGACATTTACTAAACCGTCCATATTTGTATCGGAATTTAACAATTCTATCTCATCTAGTTCTATGTCTTTTACAATATACTGACAAAGACTTACCAAATCTGATAGATTTATATTTCCATCATTATTAATATCCCCGTGCAGTCTTGTTGCTGCAAAAACATTTTCTGTGTTAAACAAAGATGTTGATAAAATTAATGCTGAAGTACAAATGCCTAGAATTTTCTTTTTTGATAAAAGCATTCTCATCTCTCCTTAAAATTAATTAGAACAAATAAATGTATAATGTAAATGAATACATTATACTACAAAAATTATATGAATGTTAATTATTATAAAAAAAATATATATTCAATAAAAAAAATATATATAATCACTATAATTTGATTATATATCTTTAATGGTAATATGTCAATATAAAATGATTAAATTTTTGAAAACAATTAATGAATTTTAATTAAATTAATGTTAAATACAACTAAAATAAATGAAAAAATAAAGTTGAAATTTAATGTAAACGTGTACTTATACGATTTAGACTCTAAAACACTTTATTTCTTATGAAGTTTAGTATTGCAAGGGTTTCGACTCTGCGGAGACGACCGGGCTTTCTGGTCGCCCAATGTCGTCAACTTAAGCAAATTGCTGCGGCAATTTATGAGGCTCTGCCTCAAACTCCGCTTCTTTTTCTATCGCAAAAAGAAGCAAAAAAGCTCTTGAAGCATAAAGATTTCGCTTTCTGCGGAAA
>JAEXNS010000159.1 GCA_023439605.1 Bacillota bacterium
CCGGAAAGCCCGGTCGACTCAGCAGAGTCGAAACTCTTGCAAAATCGTAAACTTTACATTTAGTGGCTGAATAGTAACGAAAAACCTATATATTAAAAATTAAATTTATACTAATTAGGAGAATATAATGAAAATAAAGTTTCACTTACCTGATTTTGCATTGCATTATCATTTTAACAGAGTTTTTATAGCCATGATAAAGCATTTTCCTCAATATTTTCATGAAGGAATTGAAATAGCTTCTATTTACGGAACTTTCCCTCAGTCATTATGGAATGGTGGACGAATTGTTAATGGAGTTTTTGATAAAAATACAGTAAAAACAGTAGTACGTGAATTTAACAAACTTGATATTCCATTGAGATTTACTTTTACAAATCCTACACTTACTAAAGAAGACCTCAATGATGATTTTTGCAATTTTGTTTTAAAAACTGCTAACAATGGGAAAAACGGAGTTATTGTTGTTTCCCCTATTCTTGAAGAATACATAAGAACAAAGTACCCTGATTATACTGTCACCAGTTCCACTTGTAAGCGTATTACAGATGTCGAAAAATTAAGTGAAGAGGTTGAAAAGAGTTACGATATAGTTGTTCTTGATTATGATTTCAATAATAAATTTGAAATTCTAGAAAAAATACAGAACAAAGAAAAATGTGAAATACTTGTAAATGCCTGCTGTCAGCCTAACTGCTCTAAACGTTCTCAGCATTATGAGGATATCGGCAATATGCAGAGAGCTATTTGTAAGTATATGGCCACAAATCAAAGAGTTCCTTTTGATCCTGAAAAATACAATGTAAAGGATGAAAATTCAGATTATTGTCAATACATGAGATATGATTTTGCTGATTCAAAACAACATCCAACACATATTTCACCATCTGACATATTTGAAAAATACATTCCTATGGGATTTAATCAGTTTAAAATTGAGGGCAGAACGCTAAATGCATTTACTCTTGCAGAATACTACCTTTATTATATGGTTAAACCAGAATTTCTTGATAAAGCACGTATGACATTCTATTGTCAGCTTATAGAAAAAGAAGTTATTTCATCTGCTTTTTAATAACGAAGCATTATAACCCCTACGGAGCCATGGCAAATGATCAGATTTACAATTTTATTTCAGATTACATTGATGGAATTTTAACACGAGAACAATTTTGGATTATGGCAAAATTTAAATATCCAACACATCAAATAAATTTCTGTACTGAACGCTCTTTAGAATGTCTTGAATTTCATTCCTGTGAGGAGGTTTTAAAATGAACGGTCGTGAAGATAAAAAAGATAATGATCTGTTTTTCACTTGCAGTTTAATAGAATATATTGCAAGAAAAACAAAAAATCATCGCATTACCGTAGTAGAAACACTTGGTAAATATCAAATCGCCAAAATTTACGAGCTGGCTGACATCTATCACAGCGATAATATTGAACGTGTCAGCGATGACTTTATCTCAGAATCTTGTCTTCAGAATGGTGATTTTGATAATGTCTCTCTTGCAAGATATGCAGTTCCTTCTCATTGGGATATAGGGAAAGTATATAAGCGATTGATTATTGGGATTGCTAAAGAGAAAAATATAGATATAATAGATGCACTGTTTTCTGCTTATAAATCTTTTGTTTCAGAAAAGATTGATGATTATAACAGCAGTTTTTATTATGAAAATCCTCAATATATTTTAGAAGCATATTTGACTAATACAATTACATAATGCCTCTAATACTTTTTACCTCTCAGATATAACTACAAGCCACCATTTATTTGATATTTTACATCAAATAAATGGTGGCTTTTTATATTATTTATTTCAATGATAATAAACAGATAAAAGACAAAAATTAATCTTCATTTTTTTGTTTACCATAAAACATAAGTAATGTATTTTTAATTGAAGGCTTAAAAACATGATTATGATCATAGTCTTCGATTATTTCATATGTAAGATTTAATCCTTCGTAATCTCTTTCTTTGAGCAAATCAACAAAATCCGTAATGGACTTTATAAACCCGTAACCCTCTAACGCACCTACAGAAATATATACATTTTTATCAAGCTTACCACCACTTCTTGAATTATATGCCTCCTCATTTAAATCTGTATCCAAAGCTCCCATTGCAGATTTAAAAGTAGGACTTCCTATATAATAATTCTTAAAAATATCTTTTCCGATAGTATCGCTGTTAAATAACGCATAAAACCCCCAGTATCCACCGTAAGAATGTCCTGTAAGTGTCATGTTTTCACTATCTACAGAATATTGACTCGAAAGATATGGAACTAGATTATCAACAATAAAATGTAAATAGCTTTCAGGATCTTCAATAAAGTCACGTTCTCTTATCGCCCTGTAATTATATCCGTTTGGATAACCTACACTTACCATGATTATAGGTTCTATTTCTCCATCCTTCATTAACGGTCTTAATTCCGGATGATCACTCAATCTCCACACACCATCAGTCATAACTATCATAGGATATTTTTTTGAACCGTCATATTCAGGTGGTAAGGATACGTGAACAACAAAAGTATCATCAATTTCTTTGTCATAGATTGATATTTCATTTATATATTCCGCACATTCCGGATCCAGTGTTACAACTTTCTGATAGTATTCATGTTCAGATGATAGTTTCCCTACTTGTATACTTTCTTTTTCTTCATCAAGCATTTCAACTGCATATGTTTTTCCGCTTTTAGGAATTAAATCTTGTATATCTTCGGATTCACTAGTTGCTTTTGTTTCTTTTTGGCTAGCATCTGCGGATTCCGTTGTTATTTTTGAATTAGTATCTGAAGATTTGTTTGCACTGCATGATGTAAAAATGCATGATACACATAAAGTCAAAATCAATACCTTAAAAAATTTCTTTATTAAATCATCTCCAATAAATTAAACAATAATCATAAAAAATTATAAAATAATTATATGTATTGTTTTTCATATTTACGCCACTAAAAAATTTGCTACCGATAAATTATACCACATTTCCACATAAAAAATCAATTATAAATTAACATATTTAATTTATATAGTTAATATTCAGTTGCTATTCAGCCATTTGTATAAGGCAGATATGTTTTACCGAAGATTCAAGGAGACCGGACAATCAATGTCGTCAACTTAGTTGAAAAATTAAAGTTTTACTCGATTTTTTTCAAAAAATCGTAGGTTTCCAAAGGGCAACGCCCTTGGTCGCTTTCCG
>JAEXNS010000166.1 GCA_023439605.1 Bacillota bacterium
GTCATAATGGTGTGTGCTGCATAATCTGTACTTGGAAATCCCACTAAACTTCTTCCAACTATATCTGCTGTAAATGAAGCAACTATTTGCATTACCGCGGCAAACATCATTTGTGGCCCCATAGATGGAATAGTTATATAAATAAGTTCTTGCCATCTATTTTTAATACCCTCAATTGCACCTGCTTCATACTGGCTTTTGTCTATATTTTGAAAACCTGCACGTAAAGCCAAAAAACCCGCGCCTAAACTTATCCATAATTGAACTATTATAACCACATATATTATATAATTTGCATCTGTCAGCCATTGTTTTGCAGATGTTATTATTCCCATATCCATAAGTATAGCATTTAAATATCCATATGGGTCTCCACTAAAAACGAGTTGCCAAATAGTGTAGACATTTGCCATAGAAGGCACATAAAAAATCAAAGTAAATATTGTTTTCAAACGAGGATTCATTTCATTTATTAACCATGCAAGCAAAAAACAAAGTACATAACTGACAGGTCCAGTAAATAATGCGAATATTAAGGTTACTCTTATAGACTGTATAAAAGTTTTATCTTGAAGAAAAAGGGTTTGATAATTTGATAGCCCAACAAATTTCGGAAAACTAGCCATATTGAAGTCCGTAAACCCCATAGGTAACGACATTAATACTGGAATAATAGTAAAAACAACAAAAAACAACATAAAAGGAATCATCATCAACCAACATTCCCTTGTTTGACTATTAGTTACAAATGTTTTTTTATAACTCTTTTTATTTTCATGTGAAATATTACTCAAACATATTCCTCCTTAAATCGTTACTATTCACCATATGTGTAAGTCTGAGTTGTTTTCCCGAAGGTCCAGGGCGACCGGAAAGCCCGGTCGACTCCGCAGAGTCGAAACTCCTATTATTCAAGCCCTAAATTCTTTCTTTTTCTAGTTATCTCCGCATTTATATCTCTATTATACCACATAATCGTATCTCTTGGGTTTAATTTATCATTTACTGTAGCTCTAAAAGCTGTCATTATATTTCTGGTTACAGCATATGAAGATGGTAAAACTGGTATTTCTTCTAGTTCTTTTCTTTGAGCCATTATTTTATCCAATTCCCTTGGAGTCCATGAAATTTGAGATAACGCTTCTGTATTTGCAGTGTCAAATCGCCCCAAAGTTCCCATCAATCCTTCTATTGTAGTAGCATATTCAGTTTGAACTTTCGTTGACGTGAACCATTTAACAAATTCCCATGCATTTTCTTTGTTCTTTACCTTATTAAAAATAACTGCACCTGAACCACCTGAATTTACAGAATGATTTATATTGCCATTTTCATCTTTTGTTCCTGGAATAGGTGCAAAATCCCATAACCCATTTATTTCAGGGGCTGCAACTTTAAGTTGATTATAAAAAGTATAGTTTTGTATAACTATAGGATAAGTGCCATCTCTAAATCTACTAAAAGCATCATATTGTTGTTCAAATTTGTATTTTGTATAAAAATCTGTCCATGTTTCAAAAGCCTGCACTGCTTCAATTGTATCGAAATTTGTTTTAGTTTGTTCCTCATTGTAGTACCCAATACCTTTTTGCATCAATAACGTTGCAAAGGTATGTCCTGCCTCTGTGCTTGGTGCAATATTTGGCGGTGGTAAAATAAGCCCAGCGGTCATATAATTTCTTTGAAAAGCTGGAAGCATCTCTATAAGTTCTTCCCAAGTATCTGGAGTTTTATCAAAGTCAAGTTCAGATAAAATATCCTTACGATAGAACATCATTGGGAAATTCTGTTGAATAGGTATTGCATACAATCCATCTTTATACTCATATTGAACTGTTGCATTTTCATGAAATAATTTTACTACATCATCACAGCCTTCAAACTGTTTCATATCAACAGTCAATCCTCTAGCCGCAAGATTTACAGGAAATTCTCCTCCTAAAAACAACGCTATATCAGGGCCTTTCCCTGCCAAAGTGGCTTCCATAACTCCACCTTGAACTATGTTTATACTTATAGGTATATCATAATTCACCATAAAATCAGATTCTACAAGTTCCTTTATTGCTAAGGCTTGGTCTCTACCTAAACTAACCCAAACATCTATAACTTCACTGCCTGTAGATTCAGTAATTAAACTGTAATCTTCAAAAAATGAAGCTATAAATGCCTTTGTCCCAAAGCTTAAAGATTTAAAAGCATTTTCTTTAACACTTGAAAACTCCATATCTGATGAAGCTATTTCTATATAATCTATCTCTAAAGGTTGGTCTTTATAATCTCTCATCCATGAAGAAATTGCCGCAACATTATCTTTTAATTGTGTCAGATAACTTGGTATTTTGAGTGGTTTTTCTATACATTTATCAAGTAAGACATACATTCTTTCTATTCCTGCGGCTTCTGAACCTTTTGATTTTGAAAGTTCTTCTATGTTATTTTTTATAGATTTTAATTCGGCTGAGATTTTTTCAAAATCACCCACCAATTCAGGAATAGCTTTATGAACATTATAATCAGTAAACTTATCTGGTGTAGGACCTGTAACCATTAAAATTTTTCTATAGTATTTGTTTATATCCTGTACTATTGTATTTAGTTTTCTCATAGAATCCCCTATTTCACCGGGAATAGCCTCTAAAGTAATAGTATTTTTCTCTCCAGATTTTAAATACACATATATATACTCTTCATTTTCATCTTTTGGAGATACAATATTCCAATCTGTATCATAAAAAAACTTTATTTGATTATGTTCTTCACAAAGGACATTATCATTTACATACAGTCTTCTGTTTGAATAAAATCCTCTCATAACATCTTGCCTTGCTTTTATGCCTATTTTATACCATCCATCTTTTTTAATCGCACTACTATCAATTTCCCATGTAATACTTTGAGTTGCTTTTTTCCAATTTAAAGCACCTATTGTATTATACATCATTTTGCCTGGTGCTGATGGTGATGCCAAATAACTTGACTTGTCTGAAGTAGGATATAACGTAGAGTCGGATTTGTATTTGGCATTTTCGCCCTCTATTCTTATCAACGTCGAGGGGGTCGATTTTATTTCATCTTCCGAGGGTTTTACATTTTGATAAGAATTTAACTTTTCTCTATTATAAAACTTAAAATATTCTAGTCCGATATACGCTTTAGATGCATCAAATGATATAGAGTGTTCTCCTTTTTCAAGGTAAAAACACAAAGGATCATTAAACAATCCCTCTATGTCCTTTAAATCTGTAGTCATCCATCTGCCTTTTTGTATTTGAGATGGTCTTACTTGGTTTCCACGTGCGTTAGTTATGATTTCCTTTTCGTTTATCCAAGATTTATTCAAGGAAATTCTTGATGCAGTTCCATATGGTATTTCACCATCTATAAGCAATGCAAGTTCTATGGATGTTGTGTTTGATTCTATTGGATAATAGGATAATTCCATGTTATATACTCCAGTTTCAGGAACATTAATATTATACGTAACCTTTCCTTCTGAACTATTCCATATAAGAACATCCTCTTTACCGTCTAAATCACCCTTTGTAAAATCACCATTTATAGCAGTTTTGTAGTTTGCTCCATTTATTAAAATTTCTTTGGATGGTCTTTTATCGTCAATATGTAAATCATAATAATCACTATATGAATTTTGCTCTACAAAAAAAATTGAACGCTCTGCATTTTCAACAGCATTAACCCTAACTACATTATATGAAAAAGATTGAATGTTTGTAGCTACAAAAACAAAGGCTATTATTGCTGATTTAATAGCCGTTTCCATTTTATTAAAATTTCTTGAAATTCTTTTTTTCAAATCACACATCCACCTTTCGCTATAGATGCAATAACAAAACTCAATTTATGTAAATTATTTTACAACAATTATGTATAGTCTACTCATAATTTATAAAATTAAATCAATTACATTGTTTAAAATGCATAAGTATTTTAAATTAATTATATCATTTAAGCTATTCAATGTCAAGAAAATTCATGCACATTTAATATACTCTTCGTTATTTTAGTCAAAATATATATTAAAATTGTTTTATTTTTTAAAATTCAAACAACATTTCTTACTTATAATGTAATTACTTAATTAAATATCATTCTTTAATTCTCTTTTTTTAATTGATTAATTAAGTAAACAATGAATTAAATTAATTATAAAAATCAATTTTCGTCATTTTACATATATAATATCGTCATAACATATTTATTTTCTATAGTTTATTTTACATATAAAAAGAGTTAGTATTTAGACCTATGTTTAAGGAAAAGATGTTTTACCGAAGGTCCAGGGCGTCTGGAAAGTCCAGTCGACTCCGCAGAGTCGAAACCTTTGCAAAATAGTAAAAAAGAAGCATCTACATTTGGTAAGATGCTTCTTTTAACTAGCTACTATGCAGTTTTAGGGGTTTTATGCCGATTTTAACATTTTTTTATTTTGTATGTTCAGCTATTTCCTTTAAAAGTTTCATAGTCAATTCTTCAACTGACATAGTACCTAAATCTCCATCTTTTCTAGAACGAACAGCAACATTTTTTGCCTCTACCTCATTGTCACCTAAAACAAGCATATAAGGCACTTTTTCAAGCTGAGCCTGTCTTATTTTATATCCTACTTTTTCAGCTCTATCATCCACACTACAACGTATATTCATACCTTTTAGTTTTTCTGCTATCGAATTTACATAATCAAGATGTCTATCTGCAATAGGAATTAAAGCAACCTGTTCAGGTGCAAGCCACAAAGGGAAAGCCGCCGCATACTTTTCTATTAGTAGAGCAAGTGTTCTTTCGTAGCACCCCAAAGAAGTTCTATGTATAATATAAGGTTTTCTTTTAGTTCCGTCAACATCCACATATTCCATTCCAAATTTTTCAGCCAACATTTGATCTATTTGTATAGTAATCAAAGTATCTTCTTTACCATGAACATTTTTTATCTGAATATCAAGTTTAGGACCATAAAACGCTGCTTCGCCTACCCCTGTTT
>JAEXNS010000178.1 GCA_023439605.1 Bacillota bacterium
TATCTTCAAAATTAGTTTCACCATCTGTGCTATCCTGTTTTTGTGCATTATCTTTTGCAAAATTAACAAAAGATAATATTGCCGTTCCATATAGATCACCTAGTTGCAAAATAGTATCCTCATATAAATCAGATTTTATATAGTATACCCCTTCTGTGGATTTACTAAAGGTCTTTTTATACTTTTCTTTTAAAGAAGCGTCTTTATCTACTTCAGTATAACTATTTTGAAATCCGATTTTTTCATTTTCAGTCATAAATAAAGTAATTAATTTCATTGCATCTGCACTTATTGCATCAGGTACTTCTTCATCTATACCATTTTTTTGCACGCCGATATTTACAATATCGCTCATATATGTGGGCAAACTTAAATCTGCAACAGCTTGACCCAATAACAAAGCCATGCATATAATCAGTATATGCATATATGGATTTAAGTACTTCATAATTAACTTCATAAATATACTTCCTTTACTATTTTTTCAACAGATTTTTTTATATCAAACGCCATATATAATGAACCCATTGCACAAATCACTGCCTCTGAATATTCAGCCCTCAAAAAAGCAAGTTCTACAGCGTTTAAAATTGACTTCGTACTATATATTCTTTCACAATAATTATAGAAACATTTCTTTAATTTTAAAGCTGAAAGTGCACGTTCATTTTGAGGAGAAACAGTTATAATTTCAGTAGCAACCATGGACAGTTTTTCAGCTATTTTTGTATAGTCCTTATCCTTCATAACTCCAACAATAAAAATAATTTTCTTATCAAAAAACAAGCTACTTAAAGTTTTTAGTACCTCATCAACACATTGAACATTATGAGAACCATCTAAAATAAAATAAGGATTTTGATGCAGTATTTCAAATCTAGATGAAATTCTAGCTTTTTTTAATCCAGAATATATACTAGAGGTTTTTATTTTATCATTATTAATTTTATTATAAATATTTATAACCTCAAGCACAACCACAGTATTTTTTCTTTGAAACTCACCTAAAAGTGATATTTCTACACTTTCATACTCTTTATATGAAAATACCTGACTTTCTAAATTTTCATTTATAAGGCTTATTTCAGAAAAATTTGCATATGTTATAGTTGAATTTACTTCTTTACATTTTTCATCTATTACATTTTTCACTCTAGTGACGTGCTCGTAACTGACAACGTTTCCATTTTGTTTAATAATACCTGCCTTATGCCTAGCTATTGAAGCTATATCATTACCCAAAAAAGAAACATGGTCTATTCCTATATTTGTAATCACAGATATCAAAGGAGTCTTTATTATATTTGTTGCATCTTCTAAACCACCTAATCCAGTTTCAAGAACGACTATATCACATTTTTCATCACTAAAATATTTGAACATTATAACCGTCATAATCTCAAATTCAGTTAATTGTTGTTTTGTAGTATACATGGCCTCTTTAACTATTTCAAATAAATAAACAAATTTTTCTTCTGAAATCATTTCTAAATTTATAACAAAATATTCTCTCATAGTATTTAAATAGGGAGAAGTAAATAGCCCTGTTTTTAATCCCTCTTCTACAAAAATACTTGACAACATGGCACATATAGAACCCTTTCCATTTGTACCAGCAACATGAATATATTTTAAATTATCCTGTGGATTTCCTATATAATCTAAAACGATTTTTATTCTTTCTAAACCAAGTAATATTCCTACTTTTTTTACGTTATTTATATATTCTTCAATTTCACTATAAATCATTATAATTTCCTTATTTTAAATATTGTTTTTTTATATTTATTACTTTCTTATATAATTCAGCAGCAGAATTTTTTACATCTTTTTGTGCTATAACTGCAGATACAACTGCCACTCCACTTATTCCTGAACCTTGTAGCAAATCAATATTATTTAAATTTATTCCACCTATAGCAACAGTAGGAATATTCACTGATTTACTTATCTCACTAAGCATTTCAAAAGTAACTTTTCTAGTATTTAATTTTGTACCAGTTGAAAAAACTGCACCAACACCTATATAATCTGCACCGTCTTCTTGAGCATTTATTGCCTCCTCTACTGTGGCAGTTGACACTCCAATTATTTTATTTTCACCAACTATTTTTCTAACTATTTGTGCTGGTAAATCTTTTTGTCCTAAATGTACACCAGCTGCATCTACTGCAATAGCTATATCTAACCTATCATTAATAATTAAAGGAACTGAATAATTATCTGTAATTTTCTTTATGCTTTTTGCGATATTATAAAACTCTAGTGATGTAGTATCTTTTTCTCTTAATTGAATAACTGTACAACCTCCTTCTATAGCTTCCTTAACTGATAATTCTATAGTCTCAGATGTCATTAATTTTCTATCCGTACATAAATACAGAGTATAATCAACATTTTTATTCATTATGTGGACCTTTCCTTATTTATAGATTTTTACATATTTACACAACTAAAATAATAACATATATTTTTTATAAAATCAATATTTTATATAAAAAAAAGTAAATATTTTATATAAAATTATTGTTATAATACTACATTTTTTTTATAATTTGAGTTGTTGACTAATGCACCTTTTGTGTGCTATAATTAAACGTAAAAATATTTTTTTATGACTATGATTTACAATTGAATTTATAATCATAAAACATTTTGTACAATGCAACTTCATTAAAAAAGTTGTATTATCATTTACTATTTTTTAACTTTTTGATTTTGGATAGGAGAATTATTATTATGTCACAAAGCAGAAATGAATTGAATAAAAACCTTGCACAAATGTTAAAGGGTGGCGTTATTATGGACGTAACCACACCAGAACAAGCAAAGATAGCTGAAGCAGCTGGTGCATGTGCAGTAATGGCTCTTGAAAGAATTCCAGCAGATATTCGTGCTGCAGGCGGTGTTTCAAGAATGAGCGATCCAAAAATGATTAAAGGAATACAAGAAGCTGTTTCTATTCCAGTAATGGCAAAAGTACGAATTGGACATTTTGCAGAGGCTCAAATTCTTCAAGCTATTTCTATTGACTATATAGATGAAAGTGAAGTTTTATCACCTGCAGATGATATTTATCATATAAATAAAAACGAATTTGAAGTTCCTTTCGTTTGCGGTGCAAAAGATTTAGGAGAAGCTTTAAGACGTATAAGTGAAGGGGCTTCAATGATTAGAACAAAAGGTGAACCTGGTACAGGTGATATTGTTCAAGCTGTTCGTCACATGAGAAAAATGAATGCTGAAATCAGAAGAATTCAATCTATGCGTGAAGATGAGCTTTATTTTGCAGCAAAAGAAAATATGGTACCTTATGAATTAGTTAAATTTGTTCATGAAAATGGTAAATTACCTGTTGTTAACTTCGCCGCTGGTGGTGTTGCAACTCCTGCAGACGCTGCTCTTATGATGCAACTTGGTGCAGAAGGTGTTTTTGTTGGTTCAGGTATATTCAAGTCAGGCGATCCTGCTAGACGTGCTGCTGCAATTGTAAAAGCTGTTACAAACTTTAATGATTCAAAAATGTTGGCTGAACTTTCAGAAGACATTGGTGAAGCAATGGTTGGAATTAACGAACAGGAAATAAAACTTTTGATGGCAGAAAGAGGAATATAAATGAAGATTGGTGTTCTAGCATTACAAGGTGCTTTTATAGAACATGAATATATGCTGCAAAAATTAGGCATAGATAGTTTTGAGATTAGGCAAAAAAAAGATTTGAAACAAAAGTTTGATGGTATTATAATTCCTGGTGGTGAAAGTACTGTAATAGGCAAACTATTAAGAGAACTTGATTTATTTTATCCAATTCAAGATTTAATCAAAAAAGGTAAGCCTGTTTTTGGAACCTGTGCTGGTCTAATTTTATTGGCAAAAGAGGTGTTAGGTGAAAAATCTCATCTAGCAACTATGGATATCAAGGTAAAGAGAAATGGTTACGGAAGACAAATAGATAGCTTTAACACTAACGCCCAGATTGAAAAAGTTAGTGTTACTCCTATTCCACTTGTTTTTATACGTGCACCATTTATAACTGAAGTAGGTCCAGAAGTAGAGATTTTACATTCTATAGATGGTAAAATTGTAGCTGCAAAACAAAAAAATATGCTAGTTACTTCTTTTCATCCAGAACTAACAAATGATTTATCTTTTTTAAAATATTTTATAAATATGATACAGTAGGGATTATTTTTATTGGGGAATTTATGTTTATAAGCAATATTTTAAACACTGACAAAGGTTTTATGTCAGTGTTTTTTTAAGAAAATCGGAGGTTTAATTTTATAATGTTTAATATTGCAATTGCTCAATCTGGAGGCCCTACTTGTGCTATAAACGCTTCTCTATCTGGTATTTTTTCAGAAGCTTTAAAGTGCTCTGAAATAGATAAAATATACGGTTCTTTTAATGGTATCAATGGTATACTAAATAAAAAATTAATTGACTTGAAAAATGAAATAAAAAACAATGAAGATTTATATTTGTTAAAGCATACACCTGCTACTGTGCTTGGTTCTTGTAGAAAAAAATTGCCCGAATGTTGTGATGATTCTTCTTGCTATAAAAAAATATTTGATGTTTTTAACAAACATAATATTCAAGCGTTTTTTTATATAGGCGGAAATGATTCCATGGATACAGTAAAAAAATTATCCGAATATGCAAAGACTATTTCCAGCAATATCAAAATCATGGGAGTACCAAAAACCATTGACAATGATGTTATGGCTACAGACCATACTCCTGGTTTTGGTTCAGCTGCAAAATATATAACTTCCACTGTAAGTGAAATAGTTAGAGATAGCATCGTTTATGATGTTCCCTCAGTAACTATAATAGAAATAATGGGGCGTGATGCCGGTTGGCTAACCGCTTCTACAAGTTTACTTAGAAAAAATGGCAGTCATGCACCTCAACTTATATATTTGCCTGAAAAAACCTTTTCAGTTGAAAAGTTTGTTAAAGATATAAAAAAGCTACATCAAACCACAAATTCAGTTATTGTAGCAGCTAGTGAAGGACTAAAAAACGAGGCCGGTGATTATGTTGCAAATGGACATATATCAGATGTTGTAGATGTTTTTGGACATAAATATCTAGCTGGTTTAGGTAAATATTTAGAGAACATCGTAAAAACACAAATAGGCTGTAAAGTACGTTCAATAGAATTAAATGTTATGCAAAGATGTGCATCACATATTGCGTCTAAAACAGATCTCGATGAAGCTGAATTAATTGGTCAAGAAGCTTTAAAAGAAGCTTTAAAAGGCGAAACTGGAAAAATGATGGCTTTTAAAAGAATATCCAATAACCCCTATAGAATAGAAATAGAAAGCGTTAAAATAGATAATATAGCAAACAAGGAAAAGTTTTTTCCTGCTGAATGGATAAATGCAGACAATAATAACGTTACCGATGAAGCTATAGAATACTTTTTACCACTTATACAAGGAGAAGTTTTGACACCTATGAAAAATGGAATGCCAATTCATTTCCACTTAACTCATAAAAAATAAATATATTACTAAAATATTATTTAAGTGACAATTTTTTATAAGTATTTCTATTCTAAAATCACAGTAAATGGTCCATCATTAACTAAGTCAACTTTCATATCTGCACCAAATACCCCTTTCTCAACTTTTGGAATACTTTGTTTACATATATCTACAAAATATTCGTATAGCTCATTTGCTATACTAGGTTCCCCCGCCATAACAAAGCTAGGTCTATTGCCTTTTCTGCAATCTGCATACAAGGTAAATTGAGATATCACTAATATCTCACCATTCACATCTTTTAAAGAAAGATTTATTTTATCGTTTTCATCTGAAAAAATTCTTAAATTAACTATTTTTTCAGCCAAACGCTTAGCATCTGCTTTTGTATCTTCTTTTCCTACACCCAAAAACACTAGGAACCCTTTACCAACACTACCTACTATTTCACCATCAACAGATACATTAGCTTTTAATACTCTTTGTAATACTATTTTCATAACAAACTCCTAAATATATTATTATGTTTAGTTAAACACTTATATAAAATATTATATTATAATTTATGCTAAAATACAATAAATTTTTCAATTTATCACATAACCGTCACTTAGATATGGTAAAATTACTTTATCGTATTAAATTCGGTTACAAACTTTTGGAGGAAATTTTAATGAAATTATTAAAAAAAATTGTTGCGTTTACCCTTGCACTTACTATGATTGCATCTTTTGCAAGCTGCTCAAAAAAAGCAAATGAAGGTTCTAGTGAATCTTCTGAAAGTAAATCATCTTCTGCAGAGACATCAGCAAATGATTCTTCAAGCACAGTTGTTTCTGGCGACGAAACCACTGCAGTTACTGAAGCTCCTAAGCCTTTAGTTTATAAAGAATTAGATGGAGATCATTTTGTTGAAGCAAATGGTCACAAAATTTCTGAAGACGAATATAAGTATTATTTTTCATATGCAAAGTCATCAATGGATGGCGGAGATGCTACTTTTTGGGATGAAGATCGTGAAAACAAACTAACTCAACTAAAAGAAACTGTAAATTCATATATTGAGCAAGACTTCACTGTTGTTGTTGCATCAGAAAACAATGGTGTAAAACTCTCAGATGTAACAAAATCAGAAAAAGAAGATAAACTTGCTGATTTTAAAAAACAATATACAGGTTCATATGAAGACTTCTTGAAAGAAAACAAAATGACTGAGGAACTTTTACTTGGTTTCTTAGGTAGACAAATACTTGAAGAGAAATTAGTTGCAAAGTTATATCTTGAAAATTTCAAAAACAACGAATTTAAAGATTATATTCGTGCTACACACATTTTATTCCCTATAACTGCAACAAAAAAAGTAGACGAAAATAATCAACCTACTGAAGAAGTAGAAGATATGTATAAGCTAATTGATGGTTTAACATATACCGATGAAGAAAAAGCAGCAATAGACAAACTAAATGCAGTTGTTAAAGCCAATGATACTGAGGCTATAAAAGCTGAAGTAAAAGTTTTTGCCGAATTTGTACTTAAATTAATAAATGATGGCGGAGATTTTGAAACGTATATGACTAAATATAACACCGATCCAGGAGAAACTTTAAACGAGGACAAAAAATATACTGGATATTATTTCACAAAAGGTGCAATGGTTCCAGCTTTTGAAGAAGCAGCTTACGCTTTAAAAGAAGATGCTGTAAGTGGAGTTGTTGAATCAGACTATGGTTTTCATATAATTAAACGTCTACCTATGGAAAAAGAGTATATAGATGATAATAATAATATGTTAAGACTAATGTTCCAAAATACTGCTGCTGATTATTCAACTAAATACCAAACTTTATTAGAGGCAGAAAAGTCAAGTTTAAAAATAGTATATAACTCAAAATATAAGGATATAGATGAAAAATACTTTGATTAATCTTTAAATTTAAAAGCTTTGATTTAAAAACACTTAAATCAAAGCTTTTTTTATGTATAAATACGTTATACTAATATGAAATAGGATTGTTGAAATAATTACAAATCTTCATATTCATGTTTTATAGCTTTTGAAGTTTGGATTTTTTAAAAATCTAGTTACTATTTATCCATATGTATAGGGTAGAGATAT
>JAEXNS010000194.1 GCA_023439605.1 Bacillota bacterium
CGTTTCTGTGTAAGAAACTCTGGTGCAAAAGCAGTTGTAGAAGGTGTCGGAGAACATGGTTGTGAATATATGACTGGTGGTAGAGTTGTTGTTTTAGGTAAAACCGGTAAAAACTTCGCTGCTGGTATGAGTGGTGGTATAGCATACGTTTTAGATGAAGATAGAGATTTGTATATCAAATTAAACAGAGAGCTTGTTTCACTTGAAGAGGTATCTGACAAATATGATGTTTTGGAATTAAAAACTCTTATAGAAGAACACGTAGCTGCTACAAAATCTAAAAAAGGCAAAGAAATACTAGATGACTTTAAAAACTATCTTCCAAAATTCAAAAAAATATATCCATATGACTACTCAAGAATGATACGCACAATCTTATCTATGGAAGAAAAAGGTCTAAGCTCAGAACAAGCTCAAATAGAAGCATTTTATGCTAATACAAATAAGTAGGAGGTAAGAACACATGGGAAAGCCAACAGGTTTTATGGAATATAAAAGGGTTACTGGTGAATGTGTTAAACCTATTGAAAGAATAAAACATTTCAAAGAATTTCACCCTCTTCTCCCTATTGAAAAGCAACAGATTCAAGGTGCAAGATGTATGGATTGTGGTATACCATTTTGTCAATCGGGTATTGAATTAAACGGTGCTACTTCCGGATGTCCTTTAAACAACTTAATTCCAGAATGGAATGATGCAATATTTAATTCTAACTGGGATGAAGCAATAAAAAGATTACTTTTAACGAACAACTTCCCTGAATTTACTGGTAGAGTATGCCCTGCACCTTGTGAAGCTGCTTGTACTTGTGGATTAAATGAAGATCCAGTTTCTATAAAAGAAAACGAATTATCTATCATAGAATATGCTTTTAAAAAGCATATTATCAAACCTATAAAGCCATCTGTAAGAACAAGTAAAAAGATTGCAGTAATAGGTTCAGGACCTGCTGGACTCGCAGCAGCTGCTCAATTGAACTCAAGAGGTCACTCTGTAACAGTTTATGAACGTGATGATAGATTAGGTGGTCTGCTCATGTATGGTATCCCAAACATGAAGCTTGACAAAAAGATAATTGATAGAAGAATAAATATAATGAAAGAAGAAGGCGTTGAATTTGTGGTTAATGCAAATATCGGAAAAACCATAGATGCCGAAGACATTCTTTCTTCTTATGATGCGGTTATACTTGCTTGTGGTTCTTCAAATCCTAGAGACATAAATGTTACAGGACGTGATGCAAAAGGAATATACTTTGCAGTAGACTTTCTAAAAGAAACAACTAAGAGTTTATTAAATTCTAACTTACAGGATAACAAATATATTTCTGCTGAAAACAAAAACATAATTGTTGTAGGTGGCGGTGATACTGGAAACGATTGTGTTGGAACATCTATTAGACATGGATGCAAATCTGTTGTACAACTAGAAATCATGCCTAAACCACCTGAAAAACGAACTGAGTATAATCCTTGGCCAGAATGGCCTAAGGTTTGTAAAACAGACTATGGTCAAGAAGAAGCTATTGCTGTTTTTGGAAATGATCCTAGAATGTATGAAACTACTATTAAAGAATTTATAAAAAATGAAAAAGATGAATTGGTAGCAGTAAAAATAGTAAAAGTTAAATTTGTAAAAGATGAAGAAACAGGTAGAATGAATTTACAAGAAGTAGAAGGCAGTGAAAAAATTATAGATGCAGATATAGTTTTAATAGCAGCTGGATTTTTAGGAACTGAAAATTATATTGCTGAAAGTTTTGGAGTCAGCCTAAACGCTAGAACAAATGTTTCTACTGAATGTAATTCATATAAAACAACTGTTAATAAAGTTTTTACTGCTGGGGATATGCATAGAGGCCAATCACTTGTAGTTTGGGCTATTGCCGAAGGTAGAGAAGCAGCAAGAGAAGTTGATAAATTTTTAATGGGCTATTCTAATTTAAGATAACACATAATCAGCCGCTCACATCTTTGAGCGGCTGATTATTGAAACCGGAAATTTTCACCCGCAGATCTGGTCGCCCTTGAGCTTCGGGAAAACATCTCTTCCTATAATATGGCTAATAGCAACTTAAAAATAGCTATACAAAATATTGTTTAAATCAACACTTTACACATAGTATATTATTTAGTATAATAATAATTAATACTTATAACTACATTTATATATTGATTACATATTTCTGTAATATTATATGATTTGTAAAGCTATTTTATTTTATAAATGGAGGTCTCGTATGAAATACTCAAAGAACGATGTTCTTGGATTTGTAAAAGACAATGATGTTAAATTTATTCGTTTAACTTTTAGTGATGTTTTTGGAAAATTAAAAAACGTTGCAATAATGCCTACAGAACTACCGGATGCTTTTGAATCTGGTATATCAATTGATTCTTCTGCATATACAGGATTACTAAATTCTGAACACTATGACTTATATCTTATCCCTGATCCATCTACACTTTCAGTTTTACCATGGCGTCCCAAAAGTGGTCGTGTTGTAAGATTTTTTTGTGATATTAAACATTCAGATGGAACTCAATTTGAAGGCGATACTAGAAACGAACTAAAGAAAACAATTGACAAAATGTCATCTGAGGGATTGACATGTAAAATAGGTTCAGAATGTCAATTTTATCTTTTTGAACGTGATGAAAAAGGTGAACCAACAAAAAAAACACATGATAAGGCAAGTTACCTTGATGTTGCACCTTTAGATAAGGGTGAAAATATAAGACGTGAAATATGCCTAACTCTTGATGAAATGGGTATAACACCTCAAAGTTCAAGACATCTTTATGGATGGGGACAAAATGAAATTACTTTTAAAAACAGCAACGTTTTAACTGCTGCAGACAATCTAATACATTTTAAAACTGTTGTTAAAACAATTGCTTCTCAAAATGGTTTATATGCATCCTTTATGCCAAAACCAATAAAAGAACAGGTTGGAAGTGGTTTACATATAAATATCTCAATAAATAAAAATGGAAAAAACATTTTTGAACCTGATTTAAATAGCTCATTATCTGAAGAAGGCCAATCTTTTGTTGCTGGTATTTTAAAAAGAATAAATGAAATAACTTGCTTTTTAAACCCCCTAACCAATTCATATAAGAGAATAGGAAAAGGGCTATCCCCTAAATTCATAAATTGGTCAACCAATAGCAGATATACTTTAATTCGTATTCCAAATGCCGATAAAAATAATTATAGAATAGAAGTTCGTTCACCAGATCCAGCTTGTAATCCATATATAGCTTTTAATTTATTATTGCTTGCTGGACTTGAGGGTATCAAGAACAAGGAAAAATTACCCGAAAATGAACCTTTTAATCAAAGTGGTCGTTTACCAAAATCTTTGGAAGAATCCATGAAATTTGCTGTTAACAGTGATTTCATAGATAAGAATTTGCCAAAATTCATTTCAGAAGCATTGTTTAACTCATATACATATTTCCTAAGCAGATATGAGGTTTCTGAAAACAAAGATGATTTTGAAAGGGAATATTACTTCCACATAATTTAAAATCACAAAACGAATTACAATTCATTCAAACATGAGTATGTTGCCGAAGGTCCAAGATGAGTGGAAATCTCGGTTGACTCCGCAGAGTCTAAACTCTACAAATGGTAAACTTCACCTTTAGAGAATGAATTGTAACCAAAATGACTAACTATATTTTTCTATAGAATGGTAGGTGGATACTTATTGGAAAAAGTACTAATAGCTTCTGGTTCCCCACAAGCTATCGATTTATTAACGCAATTGCTCAAATCTACCGGCTACTCCCAAATAGTTAATGTTGAAAGCGGAAGCGAAGCTAGAAGACTTATTAATCAAAATCAATTTGAACTAGTTATTATAAATTCCCCTTTATCTGATGAATTTGGACATGAATTAGCTATTTCTGTAACCGAAAAAACCAGTTCTAGTGTTATACTTATTTGTAAGGCTGAAATTTCTGATGATGTATCAGAAAAATTAAGTATATACGGAGTTTGTGTTATTCCAAAACCTTTAAACAAAAATATGTTTTACCATTCTGTAAAGTTAGTATCTGCAAATAGAGCTAGGATGATTACACTTATGGACGAATACAATAAACTCCAAACAAAAATGGAAGAAACTAAACTAGTAAACAGAGCAAAATGTGTATTAATTCAAAATCTAAAACTTACAGAATCACAAGCACACAGAT
>JAEXNS010000217.1 GCA_023439605.1 Bacillota bacterium
AAAAACAATGACTAGTGGTGGTTTATCTGGCTTAGGTGGATTTGGTGGTTTGTTTGAACTTGATTTAACAGGAATAGAAAAACCTGTTTTGGTTTCTGGAACAGATGGAGTTGGAACAAAATTAAAAATTGCATTTATGATGAATAAACACAATACAGTTGGAATAGATTGTGTAGCTATGTGTGTAAATGATATAATATGCTGTGGTGCAAAACCTTTATACTTTTTAGATTATATTGCTTTGTGCAAAAATATACCTGAAAAAGTAGCTGAAATTGTTTCGGGTATCGCAGATGGATGTGTACAATCAGGATGTGCTCTAATAGGCGGAGAAACAGCGGAAATGCCTGGTTTTTATCCAGAAGACGAATATGATTTGGCAGGATTTTGTGTTGGTGTTGTAGACAAAAATAAAATAATTAAAACTGATACACAAAAATCAGGTGATGTTATTATTGCTCTTAAATCAAGTGGTGTTCATTCTAACGGTTTTTCTTTAATTAGAAAAGTTTTCACTATAAGTGAGCAAAATTTAGCTAGATACTATAGTGATTTAAGTACAAATTTAGGTGATTGTTTACTTAGACCTACAAAAATATATGTAAATTCAATTTTAAAGTTAAAAGAAAGTATAGAAATAAAATCTGTTTCCCATATAACTGGTGGTGGTTTCTATGAAAATATTCCACGTTCTTTACCAAATGGATTATCAGCATCAATAGAAAGAAGTGCAGTTCAGGTTTTACCTATATTTGATTTGGTTGCAAAAACAGGAAAGATACCTGAAAGAGATATGTTTAACACATTTAATATGGGTGTTGGTATGACTGTAGTCGTGGACAAAAATGATGCAGATAAGGCTTTAGAAATTTTAAAATCAATTGGTGAAGATGCATATATTCTAGGCGAATTAGTTGATAGTGATGAAGGCGTTATTATAAAATAGATGTTAATATTCAGTCATTAAAGTTAGATTTCACGGTTTTGTATGATTTCGACTCTGCGGAGTCGACCGGGCTTTCCGGTCGCCCTGGACCTTCGGGGTGTATATATTGCATTACATATGTGGCTGAATAGTAAAAAATAGAGGTAAAAAAATTGAAAAATATAGTAGTATTAGTTTCAGGTGGGGGAACAAATCTCCAAGCTTTGATAGACGCTCAAAATAATGGTGAAATAAAAAACGGTAAAATTAGCTGTGTAATTTCATCAAAAGCTGGTGTTTATGCTTTAGAGCGAGCAAAACAAAATGATATTAAAACAATGGTCCTTGAAAGAAGTGATTATTCAAATAATTTATCATATAGTCAGGATCTTTTAAATTTATTAATTCAAGAAAAAGCAGATCTAATAGTTTTAGCTGGATTTATGACTATCTTAGATGAACTTATTACTAAATATTTTCCTTATAGAATTATAAACGTTCATCCATCTCTTATCCCATCGTTTTGTGGTAAAGGATATTATGGATTAAAAGTTCATAAATCTGTTTTGGATTATGGAGTAAAAGTAAGTGGTGCAACAGTTCATTTTGTAAATGAAGAAGCAGATGCAGGAGCTATAATATTACAGGGAACAACCCAAGTATTTAAAGATGATACACCTGAAACGCTTCAAAAAAGAATAATGGAGAATATAGAATGGAAATTGCTTCCTAAAGCTGTTGATTTGTTTTGTTCAGAAAAAATATTAATTGAAAATAGTAAAGCATATATTTTAGATTAAAATTAAAAAATGTTATAGGAGTAAATTATGGAAACTATTTCTTTAGAAAAAGAATTAAAAGAAAATTCATATCCTGGAAGAGGAATAATAATAGGAAAGTCACCAAATGGTAAATTTGCTGTGACTGCATATTTTATAATGGGACGTAGTGAAAATAGTAGAAACAGGATTTTTGTAGAAGATGGATGTGGAATTAGAACACAAGCTTTCGATGAATCAAAACTAACTGATCCAAGTTTAATTATATATTCACCTGTAAAAGTTTTGGGGAATAAAACTATAGTAACAAATGGAGATCAAACAGATACAATTTATGATTTGTTAAATAATCAAATGACTTTTGAACAAGCTTTGAGAACAAGAGAGTTTGAACCAGATGCTCCAAATTATACTCCTAGAATTAGTGGAATAATTAAAAATAAAATAGATGGTAATTTTAATTATGCCTTATCAATTTTAAAGTCTGCAAATGGAGACCCTTCTTCATGTCAAAGATATACTTTTTCTTATCAAAATCCTATTTCAGGTAAGGGTCATTTCATTCATACATACAAAAATGATGGAGATCCATTGCCTAGTTTCGAAGGAGAGCCAAAATTAATAGATGTTTTAGATGATATAGATTCTTTTTCTGATTTAGTTTGGAATAGCTTAAATGAAGAAAATAAGGTTTCATTATTTGTGAGATATATTGATTTAAAAAATTCAGAAACAAAAACAAAAATAATAAATAAAAATGTTTAATATTTAGCTGTTAAATGTAGAGTTTACGATTTTGTAGGAGTTTCGACTCTTCGGAGTCGACCGGGCTTTCCGGTCGCCCTGGACCTTCGGGTGATATATCTTTACACTATACATGTGGCTGGACTGTAAAATAAATAAAAATGTTTAATATTTAGCTGATAAATGTAGAGTTTATGATTTTGTAGGAGTTTCGACTCTTCGGAGTCGACCGGGCTTTCCGGTCGCCATAGACTTTCGGGAGAAAATATCGCAACATTACATATAAGGATTAATAGTAACATAAAAAAACAAATAAATCTTTTGGAGGAATTTATGTCTAAGGAATTAGAATTAAAATATGGTTGTAATCCAAATCAAAAACCATCAAAAATTTATATTGAGGATGGTTCAAATTTACCTATTGAAATACTAAATGGAAATCCAGGATATATAAATCTTTTAGATGCTTTTAATGGTTGGCAGTTAGTTAAGGAACTAGAAAAAGCAACAGGTTTATGTGCTGCAACATCATTTAAACACGTATCACCAGCAGGTGCTGCTGTAGGGCTTCCTTTAAGTGATGTTTTGAAAAAAATATATTTTGTAGATGATTTTACAGAATTATCTCCTATGGCTTGTGCATATGCAAGAGCTAGGGGTGCAGATAGAATGTCCTCTTATGGTGATTTTATTGCTTTATCTAGTACATGTGATAAGACCACAGCTTTAATGATTCATAGAGAAGTATCAGATGGAATTATTGCACCAGATTATACTGATGAAGCTTTAGAAATTTTAAAATCAAAAAGAAAAGGTACTTATAATATAATAAAAATTGACAAAAATTATGTACCTGTAAATTTAGAAAAAAAACAAGTATATGGAATTACATTTGAACAAGGTAGAAATGAATTGGAAATAAACAATGATATGCTACAAAAGATAGTAACTCAAAATACTGTTATACCAGATGATAAAAAAAGAGATTTAATTATTTCTCTTATAACTTTAAAATATACACAGTCCAATTCCGTTTGCTATGTAAAAGATGGTCAAGCTATAGGCATAGGTGCAGGACAACAGTCAAGAATTCATTGTACTAGATTAGCTGGTAATAAAGCTGATATATGGTGGTTAAGACAAGCACCTCAAGTATTAAATCTTCAGTTTTGTGATAACATAAGAAGAGCTGATAGAGACAATGCAATAGACGTTTATATCTCTGAAGAATATATGGATGTTTTATCAGATGGTATATGGCAAAATATATTTAAAGTTAAACCAGAAATTTTTACAAAAGAACAACAATTAGCATGGTTAAAACAAAATGATAATGTTTGTTTAGGTTCTGATGCATTTTTCCCATTTGGTGATAATATAGAACGTGCATATAAAAGTGGTGTCTCTTATATTGCTCAGCCTGGTGGGTCAATACGTGATGATAATGTTATTGATACATGTAATAAATATAATATTGCGATGGCATTTACAGGAATTAGACTATTTCATCATTAATAATATCATAATTTGGAGGCATATAAAATATGAAAAAACTTAAAGTAGTAGTTGTAGGCGGCGGGGGTCGTGAACATGCTATTGTAATGAAATTGGCAAGAAGTAGACAAGTTGAAACTATATTTTGTACTCCAGGCAATGGAGGTATTTCTAAAGTCGCAGAATGTGCACAAATGAACAAAGCGACTGATTTGTTGGCTATAAAAACATTGGCTAAAGAGGTAAATGCAGATATAGTTTTTGTAGCACCAGATGATCCTTTGGTTCTTGGTATGGTTGATGATTTACAAAATGAAGGTTTTGTTACATATGGAACTACTAAAGCTGCCGCAATTATAGAAGGAAGTAAAGTTTTTTCTAAACAATTAATGAAAAAATATAACATTCCAACTGCAATGTATGAAACTTTTACAGATTCAAAAAGTGCAATTGGTTATGTAGAAAATTCAAATAAATATCCAGTGGTTATAAAAGCAGATGGTTTAGCTTTAGGTAAAGGTGTAATTATTGCAGAAAATTTTGAAGATTCAAAAAATGCAATCATATCTATACTAGATGATAAAATTTTTGGTGAAAGTGGCTCAAAACTAATTATTGAAGAGTTTTTGACAGGGCCTGAAGTTTCGGTTTTATGCTTTACTGATGGAAAAACTGTAAAGCCCATGATTTCATCAATGGATCATAAAAGAGCCTATGATAATGATGAAGGATTAAACACAGGTGGAATGGGAACAATTGCACCAAATCCTTATTATACAGAAGAATATGCTAAAGAATCAATGGAAAAAATCTTTATTCCTACTATTGAAGCAATGAATAAAGAGGGAAGAACTTTTAAGGGATGTTTGTATTTTGGATTAATGATAACTTCAGATGGTGTAAAAGTTATTGAATATAATTGCAGATTCGGAGATCCAGAGACACAAGTCGTACTACCTCTTCTTGAAACAGATTTAGTGGATATTATTTATGCAATACATAATGAAACACTTGATTCACTGGATATAAAGTGGAAGCAAGGTGCTGCTGCATGTGTTGTTATGGCTAGTGGTGGATATCCACAAAAGTATCAAACTGGTTATGAAATAGAAGGATTAAACATAGATGGTCAACTAGAAGAAGCTTATGTATACCATGCAGGTACCAAATATGAAAATGGTAAATTTCTTACAAACGGAGGAAGAGTGCTTGGTGTAACAGCTGTTGGTAAAAATATAGAAGAAGCAATACAAAAATCATATAAATCAGTGGAGAATGTTAAGTTTAAAGAAATGCATTATAGAAAAGATATAGGTCAAAAGGCTTTAAATGTTATTAAAAATAAGTAACAAAAGAAACTGTTCAGCCATTAAAGGTGAGTCTACGATTTTGTAAGAGTTTCGACTCTGCGGAGTCGATCGGGCTTTTCGATCGCCCTAGACCTTAGAGGCATATATCTTTTCATTATATATGTGGTTAAATGTCATATGAATAATGTTATAATAAAAAAATTTGAGGTGAATATGAAAAACTTACATAATTTCAAAACATATACTAAATTAGGATTGATATCTAACTGCTTATTTATACTCTTTATAGTTATAACTATGATATATTATTCTATATATCTAAAAACTGGAAAAATAAATTATGTAGTAGAGGGGATAGCATATACCTTAGAGATAGTCGGATTTATATTAATGCTAGCTGCTGCACTTGGATATGTATCTAGGTTAAGGCATAGAAGATTACTTAAAATATCAGTATGTGTATATTTTGTTATGGAAGCTATTTTAATGCTTTTTGATTTTAATTTAGTAAAAGCTGAAGATTTTTATTCACCAACATCAAGAGTTTTAATAATTATTCATTGTGTTGTTTCAGCGATTATATGTTTAAGTTATATGCAACTAGATGAAAATAGAAAACCACTTCAAATTGTTGTTTCTATATCATCTATGATAATGATTTTAGGAGTAATAACTATAATATATAATGTTAGAATTTATGCAAGTGTTCTTATAAATGCCGTTGCTTATATCTTCTTATTTTCTGCTATTTTGTTTTTACTAAAAAGAGAAGTTATTGAAGTTGATTGTCATGGCGATGCTGCAAGAGTTGCAGAATATGATAGTACAATTTTTTAATTAAATAATTAATAAGAAATAGATAATTTGTGTAAGACAAATTATCTATTTCTTTTAAAAAATTATTTCAGTAGAGAAACTAGCTTGATATATTTCCAGATACTTCGGAACCATTTTTAAATATTATATTTTTGACGTTACCCCTTGATATAAATCGTGCTTTAGAGCTATTATCCATATCGAGTGTATCAATTATGGCAGTTTTTGCGTTTAAGTTTGCATTATCACAATAGATAGACAATTTAGAATTTAAAATAGGATTCATTGAGCTTCCAAATGATAAATTGATATTTTTTAATTTTAATTCAGAAGATTTAACAGTGATATCTTTGGAAAAATAAACTTTATATAACATATCTTCTTGTGGAAATGTTTCTGATTTTATTTCAGTTATATTTTGTGGTAATTCCATTACTATAGAGGATGAAACATTATTAAAAATATTTATAGTATATGAATAATCAGAATTATTATTAATGTGATCGATTGCTTCATGAATTGTTACAAATTTTTGAAAATCGGATGTAGAATTTTCTTTGATGCCATTTAATTCGATGCTTTTTGAGGTTATTAAAATACTTGTACCTGATTTAGTAGTTATAAGTGAATTATCATCTAAATTGGCTTTGAAATTTTGACTTTCCGTATAAAAACTATTAGCTTTAATAGTTGAATTTTTTGTTAACTTTACTATCAAGCTTCTTTGGTAAACATTTGTAAGATTATATGATGCATCTACAACATTAATAAGTAATTTATCTTGACCGTTTAGATTACTTATTGAATTTTTTATTAAAATTGGTTTATAAGCTTTATTTTTATAATTATACAATAATATTTTTGAACCATTTTTATAGGTTAAATTGTTTACAGTAGCACCAAGTTTTAAATATAGTTTTGTGTTTTCAGCTATATTTAGAGTTCCAATATTTAAAACACTAGAGTTTATAAATGTATCTCCATATATATTTATAGTTTCTATATTTTTTATGGTTTTCTTAAATTCTAAATTTTCACCATTTTTTATCGTTAGGCTACTTAATCGAACATTTGGAGATACTATTTTTGTACTATCATTTATTGTGTTGAAAATAGCGGTTACATTTTCATCAACAACTAAATTTTTATTTGATAAATTTACAGCCACTCCACTTGAAAGATTATTGTTTATTTTAATATTTTTTAAAGTTAAATCTGATTTTAGTGTAATATGACCAGTGAAATTAAGTGTTTCTTCACCTGTTTTTCCTTTAATTGTTATTGGATAATTGGGTAAAGATAGAAGTCCATAGTTTGGAACGTCGCCTGAAATTTCTATGGTAATATCAGTAGGAGAAGTTAAACTATTTATATTTGTAATTGCATCTTGAAATCTAATATAATTACCGATACTTTTTAATCCTTCTGAATTTTGATCAGCAAACAATTCGATATATTTTACACCTATCTTCAAATTTATACCATCTTTGTAAAAAGAATAATTTTTACTTGTGTCCTCTGGCTTGTTCCCTATTGATAAATATGGAGAAATATCTGAATTAACACCTCTAACAATTATAGTTTGAATGCTTAATTGTGCTAAGTTTTCGATTTTATATTCTTCGTCATTTTTGGTAAAAACATTTATTTTAACATTTTTATTAGCATTTAATTTAATTTCACCAGTTACATATAGTAAAGGAATTAAATTAATTAAACTACCTCTATCATACTGTCGAACATTTATGTTTAAAGGTGTAGCTGCGTCTGTCAAGGTTGTATCTATATCCTTGATTCTTAGTGTATATATGTTTGAATTTATAGTACCGCTTCCAGTATTAACTGTAATTTTTTGTGTAGATACTGTATTTTCATGTGTAAATATAACTTCATTTTTATTAAAAATTAAATTATTAATTGTCCCTGTTCCTTTTAAGGATAAATTTGCATTTAATTCAATAGTAGGTTCTCCTAAAATATTTCCGTTTAACACTAAGTCTGTATTTACAATTAATTTTGCATTTGTTGAAGTTGCAGTTATAGAGTGGATAAGAGGATCAAGTTCATTGATAGTAAAATTGTATTCTCTAAGCAGTATGGACAAATTATTATTAAATTTAACATTTTCAAAAATTACATTTGAATTAAGTGTAAATGATAAATTTGGAGAGTTAATGGTAATAGGAACAACGTCTTCTCCACTTTTTTTACCACTCTTAATTATAAGATTATGTACAATAGGAGTTTTAATTAATTCAGTTTCAACAACATCATCTAAAATTTCTAAAACATAATCAGAATCTTCTTCATTCATCCTTGAAATAGCATGTGACCAAATCCTATACCCATAATAATCATCAACTATATATATGGAATCTGAAAAGGTAACTTCTATTGTGTCATTTAAATTTGGAGTAAATGTATAAGTGTTTTCTGATGATATTTCTAACATGACAGTTAAGTTATTTTTAGTTATAGATGATAGTGCCTTTGTTTTATCATTTGGTATTATGGTTAATGTAACTTCTTCACCAGGTATAAAGGTCGCAACTCCATCTACTATATTTGAACAAGAAGCGTTTACGATACCGCCTCCATTTACTACTATATTAAAATTGATTGGATCTAGGTTTTGGGTAGTTGTTACTATTTCAGAAGAACTTATTTGAGTACCTGTATCTAAAGAGCTAATGTTTGTTGCAGAAGATGAAGTAGTAACATCAGTTATAGAAGTATCTGTTTCTTCGGTTATAGATTCTTCTGTAGTGGTGGTAATAGATGCTCCTGTAAATGTAGCTGAAATAGTAGCGTTTGAATTTGGTGTGTATGTGTATGTATTATTAACTAGTTGACTAAATTTATTTGAACCATTTATAAAAAAAGCTGATACAGAGTACCCCTCTTCTGGGTTAAGCGTTATTGTCACAGTCCCACTGTTTTTATAGTATGTGTAAGGTGAACTTTCGTTTTCTTCAACTGAAATGTTTCCACCAACTGATGGAGACCAAGTTAAATTATAATAATCAAGTGAATATGTAAAATTCATATTTATAATTGTATCTGAAGTAGGAATAAAAGAATATTGATTATCAACAACTTCGGATATTTTTTCAACATTATTTATTAACAATGAAGATAATTCATAATCATCATCAGGGAAAAATTCTAGATCAATATATCCACCTGCAGCGATATCATATGTGTAGTTAGGCATACCACCAAATACATTTGAAATACTATAATTTCCGTTGTATATATATGGTTGCATAAATATATTATAATCAGTTATAGGTTGTGTAGTAGTAGTTGTTGTGGTAGTAGTGGGCACAGTGGTAGTAGTTGTAGTGGTAGTTACAGTGGTTGTAGTAGAAGAAGTAGTTGAACTTGTACTTGCTGTTGTAGAGGTTGTAACAGAAGGTGCAAGAGAAAGAGTATAAGTAAGATTGCTAGCTGAAAAGTTGGATTCATCAGCTATTTGACATTTAACCTTATCTGTTTCTAAAAATTTATTAGCATTTAATCCATTTGTTAAAACAACAATATCATTAATAGTGTAACCAGATATTAATTGAAAAGTTATAAAAGTATAATATATTGTTTCGCCTTCAGCTACATTAAATGTTTGAGTGTATAAAAATTCTTGATTAGTGCCTAAATTTGAATTATAGTGATATTTTAAAGTACCAGGGACAATAATGTTTGAAATATTATTGTCTATAGTAATTGATTCTATAGAGTCATAACCTTTTACATTATTTTTATTTATGATTTTTATGGAATCAAAATTTTCTGCATCAATATTAATTTCATGAGATGTTATTGTATTTAATTCAATATGTTCAGCGTATACCATAAATATATTATTTAACAAAAAAAGAACAGGCATAATAAAAGCCATAAATTTTATAAACTTTTTTTTATTTTTATACATAAAAAAGCACCTCACCATTAATAATATTTGTAAAAACTATATAAATTTCTAATCATATTATATCATACTTTAGTCTATATGTCAACTATAATATATTATTTTGGTGTATTTTGTGCTTTATAAACAAATCCTGCGATAGAAAGTTATTTATAAAATATTATTGTAATTCAAAAACCTCTACCGTTAAATGGCAGAGGTTTTTGAATTTTATTCGTATCTCAAAGCTTCGATAGGGTCAAGTTTTGATGCTTTATTTGCAGGATAATATCCAAAGAAAATACCAATAGCCATTGAAAAAAACACGGCAATTAATATTGCTAAAATAGAGGGTGATGCATTCGTTTTGATTATTAAACCACCTATATTGCCTAAGACTACACCTAAAATAACACCAATAATTCCACCTATGATGCAAATTATCGAAGATTCAACGATGAATTGAGTCCTAATTGCTGAATTAGGTGCTCCTAAAGCTTTCCTAATTCCAATTTCTCTTGTTCTTTCTGTAACGGAAACAAGCATAATATTCATAACACCTATTCCACCAACAACTAGAGAAATACCAGCTATAATAGAAAGAATAAGCTTTAAAATGTTTAAAAATTTATAAATCATCGTTAAGTATTCTTCGGTATTATCAACTGAAATTTTAAAGCTATCATTTTCAGAATAATATTTTCTGTTTAAATAATTTATTGTTTTTTCTGATAATTCATCTAAATCAATATTTTCTTTTGCGGTAACTGTAAAATAAAAGTGTCCTGAAAAATTATAAACCATTTCTTTTCCTAAGGAAATAGGAATAAAGACAGAATCTTTTGCCTCACCCATAAATGTAGAAGGTGGTTTTATATATGTTCCTATAATTGTAAAGTCTAAAAAAGTATCATTAAGATTGACAGTTATTTGTTGTCCTAAAGCAGAAGATTCATCTTTAAATAATTTTTTAGCCATTTTATTTGGAATTAAACAAATATGTTTTGTTTTTTCTATATCTTTTTCCTGTATATTTCTACCTTTAGAAATCTTAAATCCATTAGCGTTAAAAAAACCAATATCAACACTGTCGACAGTAACATCTTCTCTGATTTTCCCTTTTTGAATATTTCCGCCACCTACATTTATTGATATAGAAGTATCAACAATATAATTAGAAAATTTCTTTTTGTAATCTTCAATCATTTCCTCTTTTATTGTATCATCTCTATTTAATCTGCTTCTTACTGGATTTTCATTGGATGTAACATAGGGATATATAACTCTATTTGAAATGCCTATATCGGAAAATAATTTATTTAAGCCTTTATCTGCAATTATGCCTAAAGTGGTAATCATAATTACTGAACTTATACCTATAATAATTCCTAACATTGTTAAAAAAGAACGCATTTTATTAGATTTAATACATCCTATAGCATTAGTTATATTTTCTGAAATGTTCATGCTTCTTTTTCAACTCGTATTCTATTAGTGTTAATTACATTTGAAATGATATGACCGTCAGACAACGTTATTACTCTATCTGTTTCAGAAGCTAGTTCGTTGTTATGTGTTATCAAAACAATTGTCTTTCCTTGTGTTTTGTTTAATTTGTGAAATAAATCCATAACCATCCTACCGGTTTTTGAGGCCAAAGCACCTGTTGGCTCATCAGCAAGTATTATAGAAGGGTTGTTTGCCATAGCTCTAGCTATAGATACACGTTGTTTTTGTCCACCTGAAAGTTCATTTGGCATATGTGACATTCTATCTTCCATTTCAACTATTGATAATAGTTCCTTTGCTCTTTGTATTCTTTGTTTTTTAGGAACGCCAGCATATAACATTGGTAATTCAACATTTTTTAACGCTGAAGTTCTAGGGATTAAATTAAAACTTTGGAATACAAATCCTATTTTTTTATTTCTTATTTCAGATAAGCTTTTATCATTTTCCTTAGATAAGTTTATGTTATCCAAGAAGTATTCACCCATAGTAGGACGATCTAAGCAACCAATGATATTCATTAATGTTGATTTTCCAGAACCTGAAGCACCAACTATGGATATAAATTCACCTTTGTTTACATTAAAATTTAATCCATGTAAGATTTCTAATTCATTTTCTGTACCAACATAAAATTTTTTTATTATTGAATTCGCTTTAATTATTTCCATATTATTCACTCACTTTTCATTTATTTTTATTTCTTGACCATTTTTTATGTTTGAAATATCTGATATAACTTTCATGTTATCAGTAAATTCATTTGATATTACTTCAACATCATAATCACTCTCAAAACCAATTTCAACTGGAATTTGTTTAGCTATATATTTATTTTTATCTTTATTTTGTTCTACAGCAACATATATATAATCTTTATCTTTTTCATTTATAATTACATCAAAAGGAACGGCAAAAACATTTTCGGATTTTTCTGCTACAATAGAAATTTTTGTATTCATACCCAATAGTAAATTTGTATTTTCAGAAATAACATCAATCTCAACTGTGTATACATTTATACCTTCTAGATTTAATGTTGCCTTTGGATGTATTAAAGTTATTTTGCCTGAATATTCATCTGAGTTTAATGTATTTGGCTTTATAATAACATTTTGTCCTACCTTAACATTTGATATATCTTTTTCTTTTATACTAGCGTTTATTTTCAAGAGATTTGTATTTTCAATACTAAATAATAAACCAGATGAAATATTCCCCTCTACAGCACCAATATAAGTAATAGTACCACTTACAGGAGCTACAACAGTACACTCTTCTATTTTTTTATTTAGAATTTCAATTTCAGAATAATTTTCTGTAATTTCATTTGTAGAAGAAGGTAAACTGGATTCTAATTTTTTTACTAAATCTTCTGAATTTTTTACAGCTCTTTCTGCTAGTTTAATGTTTTCTTTGTGTTGCTCATTTATGTTTTGTTTAGCTTTTTCATAATTTTCAACTGCAGAATTATAGTCAATAATATTGTTTTCTGCTGTAACTACCATGGAGTATAGAGAAGCTAATGATGAATAATCTTCATTTAAAATTTTATTTTGCAATTCATTATAAGCAAGTGTTGAAATATCTAAAGCCTGCTGAAGCTGTGGTTTATTATCATCTGAAGAAACGTCGTATTGATTTTTTAATTGATTTAAAGCAAGGAATGCAGAGTTTAATAATTCATTGTTTTTATTATCAATTTGTTGTTTAGCATTATTATAAGTATCCAAAGCATTTTCGTAGTTTTGCTCTGTAGTTTCGACACTGTCTATAATTGCTTGTAAATTTTTTATAGAGTAGTAATCTTCATTTTGATATCTAATTAATGCATTATTATAGTCATCTTTTGCATATTGTAATTGTTTTTTTGCAGATTCTAAATCAAGGTTTGTAGTAGTTTTAGAAATTTTTAGTTGATTCAGTTGATTTTTTAATTCATCAGAGTTTATAATGCATAAAATATCACCTTTGTTAACTTTGTCACCTATTTTTACATTTACTTTTTCTACAGTAGAGTTTGTTATAGAAAAAACATCTTTTCTTGTTGTACTATCAACCACACCGTTCGAATTAATTAAATTTGATAAGTCTTTTTGCTCCAAATTAATTATATTTACATTTGGTATACTATTTTTTTTTGAAGATAAGGTACTAAAAACAAAAAAAGAAGTTAATCCACCAATAATCACAGTTGAAGAAATCGCGATTATAATCTTTTTTTTCTTGGATTTCATTTTATATACTCCTTAATGTATAATATGTTTACTACACTAGTTATATAGTACACTAATTTAAAACATAAGTCAATATAATATTATGAAAAAAAGCAGATTAAAATAATATTTGTAAAATATCACTATAATCTGCTTGATTTATTTTTAAAAATTAGCTACATTGTTTTTTGCTTATTTTTTGACATTAAATATCCAAAAAAAGCACCACAAATACCGCCAATTATATGAGTGATTTGAGAAATGTTATCATTTGAAAAAACACCTTTCATTATCTCGTTGCCAATATAAGCTATAGAAACAACAATAAAGGTTAAAGGAATAGTTCCGGATTTAAAGTTTGTAAAAGAACTTAATAAAATAAGCATAAAAGCAATACCACTTGCACCTAATAAGGCAGATGTAGGGAAGAAGATAACGTTTATTAGACCAGTAATAAATGCAGTAAGAATAATCATATATAATATTTTTTTGCTACCATACTTTTCTTCTAAAATAGGCCCTATAAGTAAAATTATCATAAAGTTACTTGTATAATGTCCCCAATCTGCATGACCAAGAACATGTGTAAATAATCTCAAATAAAATAAGGGATTTAAAAGTGAGTCTCTATAGACTGAGAACAAGAGTGAAGTTGAATTTTTTCCAGTTATCATACTTAATATCATTGCGATTAAAGCTATAAAAGTAAATGTTAAAACAACAGGGGAATTATACTGTACTTTTTTTAATAGTTTCATGACTAGTCTCCTTTATTTTTGTTTAATCTATTTGTTTTTATTTTTAACAATATCATTATAATCCAAATCAATGCAAAAACAGAACTAACAGCAATTATAAAATATGGTTTAGTTGATGATTGAGAATAAATAATATATGGAATGATGTGTTGACTTACGTCATTACTTTCAGTTATGTCAAACCAGTTTGTTTGGTTGAACCATTCGATCATATATCCTTTTAACTCATCATCCATAGGTTTGATTTTACCTTTAAAGGCATAATTTGAACTAGGGTAATCAGCTTTGCCTTGCAAATACTTTAAAGTATCAGTTGAAATTTCATTGAATTTTTTCCATTCGTCTTTTTTACTGCTTTCGACTGCAATATACATTTCTTCTGATAAATTATCATTAATTATTGGCATTATAAAATATTTAGAAGAAGTTTTTTTAGGAAGATTAATAAAAAAGAGGGAGTTGGTATTTTGATTTTCAGCAAATTGATCCAATAAATAATTTATATTTCCGGATACATATTGCTCAGTTTCAAATTGGTTAATATTAAAATTGTTAAAATCAGCAGTTGCATTGGAAATTCGCTTATTTTCGGCTATTTCGTTTATACCGTAAAAAAGTAAAATTATAGTTGATAAAGGCAATAAAATATAGACTTTTATTCTATCAATTGTTTTATATATAATATTTGAACTCATTTATAACCCCTTGTATATGATATAATATACTTTTATAAAATGAAAATTATTTAAAAAAGTATTATGTATACTAATATACCATATTTTTAACCATTGTGTCAATTGTTATTTTCATTATTTATGTTTAATTTTTCTAAATTGGTGTTGCTAATTAGCCATATGTATAAGGCAGAGTTGTTTTACCGAAGAACCATAGTGATAGAAAAGCTCGGTCGACTCCACAGAGTCGAAACTCCTGTAAAATAGTAAACTTTAACTTTTGGCTGAATAGTAATGATAAATATAATATTTATAATAATTTGTTTATTTAATGCTTGAAAAGATGATAATTATTTGTTATAATTAATAATAAAACATGAAAAAGGAGAAATTTTATGGAAGCAAATGTTCAATTATTAATAGACAGTATTGAAAAAGTTATTGTCGGAAAGACAGATATTATAAAAAAAGTTATATCTTCACTTTTGTGCGATGGACATATTTTAATCGAAGATGTACCAGGAGTAGGGAAAACGCAATTGGTGGCATCTCTTGCACGTTCACTTCATGGTAAATTTAATAGAATACAAATGACCCCAGACATTATGCCTTCAGATATTTTAGGTTTTTCTATGTTAAATCCTCAAACAAAGGATTTTGAATATAGAGATGGGGTAGCTATGTGTAATTTTTTACTCGCAGATGAAATTAATCGTGCTTCCCCAAAAGCACAGTCTAGTTTACTGGAAGTTATGGAAGAGTACCAAATAAGTCTAGATGGAGTTACAAGAAAATTACCCAGACCTTTTATGGTTTTAGCAACTCAAAATCCCGTAGAGACATATGGAACATATCATTTACCAGAGGCACAAATGGACAGATTTTTACTAAAAATAAGCATGGGATATCCTAGTATAGAAGAAGAAAAGTTAATAATAGAAAGAACTGAAAGCCAAAATCCAATAAATTTAATAAATGAACCTGTTTTAAATTTGGAGGATATAGTTAAACTGCAGCAACAAGTTACTAAAGTTAAAGTTTCTGAAAAAGTAAGAGACTATATACTTGATATAGTAAATGCAACTAGAAACAATGATTTTATAGTACTTGGTGTTAGTCCTAGAGGAAGTATAAGTTTGTATAAAGCCGCAAAAGCAGTGGCTTTTATTGAAGGTAGAAATTTTGTAACACCAAATGATATTTCATATATTGCAAGTGAAGTTTTATCTCATAGAATTATTTTATCTGCAAAAGGAAAAACAGTTTATCATACATCTTCTAACTTATTATCTGAGATATTTAAAACAATAGCCATACCAATGTAAAATAAATAGTAAAGGAAATATATAATTATGAGAACTTTTCTTTCTTTTGCATTTATAATACTTGCTTCAATAATATACATAAGATACTTAGATGCAAAAAATGGGCTAATTATTCTTTATTTTTTTACTTTATTACCTTTATTATCTGTATTGATTACTTTTTTGACTAAAAATAAAATAGAAATTGAACTTGATATAAAAGATGATATTTTAACAAAAAATCATAAATCAAAATTAAAGTTAATGATTAATAAAAAAATCCGTTTACCTATTCCTTTTGTATCTATTAAAATCCAGCAGGTAGAACATTTTGATAAATTGGAAATTGATACATTTAGAATTTCTATGTCAGAGGAAAAAAAATTTAAAACATATCTAGAATTTACTCCACGTATATGTGGGAAAACAGAAATAATAGTAAGTGAAGCGTATATTTATGATTATTTAGGATTATATAAATTTAATTTATTAAAGATTAATATCATTATGAAAACAGTTTATATAAAACCAGATATACCAGAAATAGAGCAGAATAATGAATTGTTTAGAAATATATGTACAAATGTTTTTAACAATGATGATGATGAAAGCAATTCTACATTTTCTTTTAATTTAGGTTCTATTCCAGGGTATGAGTATAGAAACTATGTACCTGGTGATTCTATGAAGAAAATTAATTGGAAACTTTCATCTAAACGTGATGAGTTAATGGTGAGGCTTGATGAAGTTGCACCTTTTAATAAACCTACAATTATCATTGACTATGTCAAATCTACTCAAATTCATAATTATCGTGAAAGACTTTTAACAGAGGAAAGAGTTCTTGAGGCTGCTTTGGGGATGATGCTTCTTTGTGTTAAACAAGGCTTAGAGTGCTATTATGAATATCTTGATAAAACAGAGTGGACTACACAAGTAATATCAAATATAGACGATATTAAAATAGCTGCAATAAACATAGGTAAAAACATATTTCTTTTTAATAGTAACAGAGAAACAAGATTTCCAAGTTTTCTTTATGAAAGAAAAAAATCAGTAGGTGTAGTTTTGTTTTTTACAACTGAATTAGATAAAAATATAATAAGTGAATCAGAAGAATTGTTAAGGCTAGGTACAGAAGTTGATATTATAACCAGTAATAATAATCCTCAAAATATAATAGGAAATAATGTGTGGTTAATAGATGAGTATTATAATATAGCACCGAGTATATAAAGTGCTTTTTAAACTTATATTGAGGAAAGGAGAAAAGCTAATTTTTAATTAGTTTTGTTTAGTGATTAAAATTATGTCAGCTAAAATTTTAAAAGATATAATTCCTATATCGTTTAGTATACTTATTATATCTAGCTTTATGAATTATTATGTAGTAGGTCCTTTGTTTTTGGTTTTATTTATGTTAACAGTGTTAATTCAATTTTCAATGTTTAATATATATAATTTCTTAGCTAAAAAAAGTTTAATACTGAGATATGTATCTATTTTAGGTTCTTTTTTTATTGTTTGCATTATGGCATATTTTATTGTAAAGACTTCTCAAAACAACGAAGAAATTGATTTCATAGTATGGTTTTGGAGTCCAAGAGAAGCTATAAATGAATTTTATTTTACATTTACTTTTATAACTTTCATAGTAAGTAATTTATTTATTGCTTCCACTGTTTATTATTTTTCAAAAGTAAGATATCGAATTTATGTTAATTTCTTACTTGCACTTATACCTTTTGCAACTTTTACAAAAGCAGGAGATGAATTGCCAATTGGATTTACAATAGCACTTCTTATAATGTATTTTTCTTTAATGGTGTATTACAGACAATTAGATGTAAGTAAAAATGTAGCTGTTATGGCTGATAAAAATTACAAAAAATCTATTGCTTATTTTTTAACTGTAGCATCTTTTACTGCTTTGATGTTACCAAAACCAGATATAAAAGAAAATAGGTCTGCAATTGAAAATATTTTTGACTCGTCTAAATTTGGTAATTATGTACTTGAAAGTCTAGGGTTGCTTTCAGAAAGCTCGGACGGTGGATCTACAATTAGAAGTAATCAAAGTCAAAACAGGTTTCTTTTTAATGTTTATTCAAAAGAAAAGCTTAATTTGAAATCCAAAACTTACAGTCTTTACAATAAAGGTGTTTGGAACTTAGATGATGTTGATAGAACTGATTTTAGTGAGTGGAAAAAATTTCTTGAAGAAAATGAACCGTCAATATTAATAAAGGATGAAAATTGGGAAGAATATTTTAAAAAATTAAATCCAAGTGAATTTTATAGGGAAATAGTAATAGATGCAATAGTAAACAATAAGGATTTTGCAGAAAAATATGATTTAAATGAGTTGTATTTGCAAGAAGTTAATTTAAATGGCTACGTAAAAGATATATACATAAAAGAAAGTGTTATCGATACTGTTTTCGCCTTGACACCACCAGGCGTATTTAAAACAAAAGAAGAGTTCCCTAGAAATTTTATTTTTACTTTTAATCAATCAATTTTTAAAATAGGTAATAATGGTGAATTGCGTAGAAATAAAGATGATTATGGAACAGAATACTATTCACAGCGAATTATTAACGAAACAGTTGTCGGAAAGATAATGGATAAACTTAACAAGGATAATTATTATGATTTTTTAAATGATTTACTAGTGATTTATGAGAATGATAATTATAAAAAAGATATAATTGAACATTATATCTCAGATTATAAACAAGCCTTTTTTTATCATGATTATGTTTATAGAACTCCAGTAAGTGAAAAAGTAAGCAAACTTGCTATGAAAATAACTGGAAAATATAATTCTGATTTAGAAAAAGCTTATGCAATTGAAAATTATTTTCTTCAAAATGGATTTGTATATGATTTGGAGTTTAGCAAACCAGCAGGAGCAGATTTAGATTATTTTTTATTTAATAGTAAACGTGGTGCTTGTTTTGATTATGCAACTTCAATGGTTCTTTTAGCTAGAAGCATTGGCATTCCAGCGAGATATGTGGAAGGGTTTATGGTAAATAATCAAACAGATATGGACGAAGATTTAGATGTATATTCTGTTTTTGAAAAAGACTCTCATGCATATCCAGAGTTATTTATATCAGGGTATGGTTGGGTTATGTTTGAACCAACTCAAGTAACAGCAGATGGAGATAGAGGTTTTATATTTGATTTTAATGCACTTTCATGGATCCTTTTTATTACCATGATTTTAATTGTAACCATCTTATTTATAAATATAAAATTTTATCCCCAAATAAATGAGTTTTATTTTAGAAAAAAAATAATTAAAACAGATAAAAGTAAAGTAATGCCTTTAATTTTGAAGAGGATAAAATATAAAACAAAAATAGATGATTTTACAACAACTCAAGAAATAAATAATATCGTAAGAAAAAAATATGATTTTGATTTAACTAAAGCAATAGATCTATTTGATAAAACATTTTATGGAGAAAGTGATTTAATGGATGAAGAAAAATCTGCTGTAATTAAATCATATATTGAGTTTGATGAAGTTGTCAAAATTAAAGATAAAGAAGAGAAGGCTATGAAAAAATTATTGAAAAAAAGAAATAAATTTTTAGATAAAGAAATTTAAAATAACTTCAAACAACATCATTTATTGGTGTTGTTTTTTTATGTAAAAAAAATTTTTTAATTAAGTTATTGACACAGAGTGATTATTTTATTATAATATTATAAGTTGATTTTAATTTATATCTGGGTGTGGCGCAGATTGGTAGCGCGCTACCTTGGGGTGGTAGAGGCCGTGGGTTCAAGTCCCGTCACTCAGACTTATTTTAAATATTAATAACCCTCGTATTTAGGCTTTGAATAGCTTAGATATGAGGGTTGTTTTTTAAAAAAACATATTGACAATTATCTATATATGTGATATCATATAGATATAAATCTATATGATATTTGAGGTGTATTGATTATGAATGAAATAGATATAGCACTTATTTTTAAGTCATTAGGTGACTCAAATAGACTTAAAATTATAAAAATGTTATCTGATGGTGAAAAATGTGCTTGTAAACTTCTTGAAGCATTTGAAATAACACAACCAACATTATCACATCATATAAAAATACTTCTAGAGTGTGGTTTAATTACAATTCGCAAAGATGGCAAATGGTGTCATTATTCATTGAATACTAAAACACTGTATTCTCTAAAAGAATTTATAGATGAACTAGAGTTGAATTTAAAAGAAGGAGTATAAATGAATATGATATGGGGTTTTATTCAAGATCAAATATTAGGTATGAAATGGTTAAATAAACTGGTTGGAGAATTTCTTTCATTAATAGGCCTTGACATAGAAGGTCGTTTAGGAGGAAGTATTCAATTTTTTATTTATGATGTAATTAAAATAGCTATTTTGTTATGTACTTTGATATTTATAATAAGCTATATACAGAGTTATTTTCCACCTGAAAGAAGCAAGAAAATAATGAGTCGTTTTCATGGTGTTGGTGCAAATATTATGTCTGCATTACTTGGTACAGTAACTCCGTTTTGTTCCTGCTCATCTATACCGCTTTTCATGGGCTTTACAAGTGCAGGACTTCCACTTGGTGTAACATTTTCATTTTTAATTTCATCTCCTATGGTTGACCTTGGAAGTTTAGTAATTTTGACGAGTTTTTTTGGAGTAAAGGTTGCAGTTTTTTATGTGGTTGTAGGTCTTATTATTGCAGTCGTTGGAGGAACATTAATAGAAAAGCTACATATGGAAAAACATGTAGAAGAATTTATACTAAATGCAAGTAAAATTGATATTGATGAACCTACTCTGACAAAAAAAGATCGTGTTATTTATGCAAAAGAACAAGTGATAAATACATTTAAAAAGGTTTTACCATATATACTTGTTGGTGTTGCTATAGGTGCATCCATTCATAACTTTATACCCAAATCATGGGTTGAAAATGTTCTAGGGAATAAAAACCCTTTTGGCGTAATACTTGCAGTAATCATAGGCGTTCCAATGTATGCAGATATATTTGGTACTATTCCAGTTGCTAAGGAACTGCTTTTAAAAGGTGCACAGCTTGGAACTATTCTTTCATTTATGATGGCGGTTACAACTTTGAGTCTTCCATCAATGATAATGCTTAGAAAAGCTGTTAAGCCTAAACTACTATTGCTTTTCATAGCTATTTGTACGATTGGTATTATTTTAGTTGGATATTTATTTAATTTATTTCAGCATTTACTGATAAATTAAAAAATAGGTTAATTATTGGGGAATATTTTTATTTATTAGGAGGATTAATTATGGGCTTATTCGGAAAGAAAAAAGAAAAGGAAAATAGTTGTAGTTGTGGTGGACAATGTGGTTCTAGAGAAATTTCTGATTTAGAAAATATGAAAACTGGGAATTCGGTAATTAAAATTCTAGGTTCAGGTTGTAAGAAGTGCAACGAATTAGAGGTAAATACTATTGAGGCACTTAAACAGCTAGGAATGGATACTTCGGTTGATCATGTAACTGATTTTTCACAAATTGCTGCATATGGGGTTATGTCAACTCCAGCACTTGTTTTTAATGAAAAAGTTGTTTCATATGGTAAGGTTTTAAAATCAGAGGAAATTGCTAAAATGTTAAAAAATTTAGTTGTTTAGATTTTATTATTCAGCCAGTTTATGATTTTGTAGGAGTTTCAACTCTGCGGAGTCGATTGGGATTTCAAGTCGCTCTGGGACTTTGGTGAAATATCTCTGCCTTTACATATGGCTAAATATTAACGTTTAGATTAAATTAAGGAGTAATAGAATGAAAAAACTTTTAATTGAGTGGATGCATATTGATTTTGAAGGCGAAACATGTGAAAGATGCTGGAATACAGGGCAAACACTTAAAACAGAGGTAGAACTATTAAATACAGAACTTAATTCAAAAGGATTTGAAGTTGAATATATTGAAACTAAAATTGACAATACTCAAATTTCACAGTCAAATATAATTCTTTTTAATGGGATACCTATAGAACAAGTACTTAATATAACAGTAAGCAAAAATTATTGTGAATCATGTACAGATTTAATTGGTTTAGAAAGCTATTGTAGAATTATAAATTTTAACAATAAAGAATATGAAGATATTCCAGCGGAAGCAATTAGAAAAGCTTCATATCTATCTTTGGGTTTAAGTGAATACATTGAAAAGCCTAGTAAAAAAAATAATAATTGTTGCAGTAATGGATGTTGTTAAAAAAATCCCCCTTGAGTAAAAAATACTTAAGGGGGATTAACAATTAAAAAAAATTGGATATTTTTAATTGTTTAATAATAAGTTTTTCAATATAATGATATCAAAAAGATCAACTACTCCATCATTTGTGAAATCAAATTGTTTAGCTATATCATCTGAAGTAAATGGTTTTACACCAAGTAAAGCTTGTTTTAGTCGTACAAGTTGTGTAACAGTATAAACTTTTTTAGGGGTTGTTCCATCTGGTTCGGTTCCGCCTATAAGAATACCGTTTGAATAAACGCATACGTTTTCGCATTTTTGAGCTAATTCAGTTCCACCAACAATATTATCATAGTCTTCAATCGTTGTAATCCCCTTTCTGCTCCAGTCATTGGAAGAATTCCAGTTATCACCATAATACATACCTAAAATAAACTGATATTTTTTATTTGAATTTGCTATTGCATAGTCTGGCCAAGATATTTCTACATAATATACTTTGTCTTTATAGTGAATAGGTTTGGACAAAACAGCTTCTTTATCGGCTACTTCAGTTTGAACTTGGTCATAAGTCTTTTGTAATACAAAAGAACTTGGAATTGTTGTATTTGAAGTAAACTCAGATATATCAAAATAATAACGTACTGAAATATCTGTTTTAGGAGTTAGTGAATCAGTATTTACAAAGAAAGTTAATTTGGTAACACCGGCACCTGTTGACTCAGGTTTATCTTCACAATATCCTGAAACCCAAAAATCATTTCCAGAAAAAATATCTGTACTATCTTCATATGCTTCTTCAGGTGGGAAATTTTCATCGGGTTTCATATCACTATTTCCAAAAAAGTTATAAAGACCAGCAGAAGCACCTACAAAAGCAGCATTATAGTCAATAGTTACTTCATTGTAAATCCAGTCTGCAGTAACGTCAATATGCTTATCATCTTTATCTGGTCCACCTACTAGAGCACCATATAGAACATGCTTATGTTTTTTTGTATCTTCACATTTCGTTAAGCCGGAAGCAGCTCTATGATGAGGAAACTTTGCTGATACATCACTATAGCCTACTACATAACAACGATTTATAGGGTTATCACCTATGATATATTCCATTTGGCCTAATGCCCATTTTGAAAATGAATAATCTGGATTTTTCTCGTTAAATTTATCTTTTCCTTTATTATATTTATCATAAACAAGTGCAGTAAATTGTGCAGCAGTGTTATATCTAGCTGAACCCCATGTGTTTAACCAGAAGTATCCTGCAGGCGTAATGGTTCCTATATCACCATTAATATAAGTGTTTATTGCTTTTGCAGACATATACCAAAAGTCTATAAGTTCATATGGATTTCTTCCACCAGCGGTTCTGTATTCTTCTGCAACTTGTGGATATTCTTCTTGTATTCGTCCTAATAAAATACTTACACCATTCCACATATCATTCCAACATAAAACATATCCAGGAGGTGCATAATAATCAATATAAGGAAGACAGTTTTGAATGTATTTATGATCTTTTGTTATAAGATATAACCAACATGAAGCAAAGCTATAATCATCTTCCCATTTGCTAGAAGTATAGTAGCTTTTAGGACCATCTTTACCATCGCCAACAGCTTTTTTGTTTTCAGTAGCAAAATCATATAGAGATTTCGCATAGTCTAAGCATTTATTTGCATAAACAGGGTCTGTGTCAATGAAGTTATAATAGTTTATAGCTAGTGCAGCGGCACATTGAGATACTACGTCAGTAGTTGGTATTTCTGTAGTAGCAAAGTAAGCTGGTCTAAGCATTGCATCTATCTCCGGTGCTTGCCAATATGCATGGTCAATATCACCATCGCCAACCTGATAACAAAAAGCCACTACCTTGCCTTCGTCATCTCTAAAAGTGCAACGCATAAAGTAGTCACTAAAATACTTACATATTGTTTCAGCATGAGCAGCTTGTCCAGTTTCTTCGTATGCATCTCTGAATTCATAATATCCCCAAGAAACAACTGAAGCAGAATAAGCTTCTGGTAAACCGAACTTTACATGGTCTCCAGCGTCGTGAAAACCGCCTGAAACATCAACAAAACCATCACCTTCAGGATCGAGAATATCATTGTATTTTTGTATGAATGCATCAGTCAAATTTGTGTTTTTAGAGTCGAGAGGAAGTTGTGAGTCATATACATGACAATTTCCACGCCAAGATAGAAGATTATTTTCTTTTACATCTGAACCGCACATATTTGCATCATAAAAAAATAAAGAGTGCTGAAGTAGTCTTGCCCAGTTGTTATCTGTTTCATAGTAATCAACATTATTTGGAGTTGTTTTTGCATAATTTATTGATACGGGGGTTGATGAAATCATTATAGCTGCCGTTAAAATTGTTAAAGATTTTTTTAAATATTTAAAATTTTTCTTAAACATAAAATTCCTCCTAAGTTATTATAAAAATACGTATAACTTAATTATAATGTTTAAAATATAGTAGTGTCAATATTATTTTAAATAAATATATAATAAAAAATTAATTGTTAAAAAATATAAACTTCTGTGTTGATTATTATGCTTATTTATTATATAATATAATTATAATAAAAATTAGGAGTTGATTTTATGAATAAACAAAAATGTGCTGTAATAGGATGTGGATTTGTAGGTGCTTCAATTGCTTTTGCATTAATGCAAAGTGGTTTGTTTTCAGAAATTGTTCTGATAGACTCAAATTATGAAAAAGCAGAAGGGGAAGCAATGGATTTAAGTCATGGTGTTTCTTTTGCAAATCCAGTTAAAATATATGCGGGAGATTATTCAGATATATCTGATTGTTATTTGGTTATAATTACTGCTGGTGCAAATCAAAAACCAGATGAAACTAGAATAGATTTAGTTAATAAAAATGTTAAAATATTAAAAAGCATAGTTCCTCAAATAACTGCTGTAAATAAAGATTGTATTTTATTAGTCGTATCAAATCCAGTCGATATTTTGACTTATGTAACATTAAAAATCTCAGGATTTCCACAAAACAGAGTTATTGGTTCAGGGACTGTTTTAGATACCTCAAGATTAAAACATCTTGTCGGTTCACATTTGGGTGTTGATAGTAGAAGTGTACATGCTTTTATAATAGGAGAACACGGAGACAGTGAACTTGCTGTGTGGAGTAGTGCAAATGTTTCTGGTATAAGCCTTGATGATTTTTGCAATATTTGTGGTAAATGTGGTGGTAAAACTTTAAGGTCTATATTTGATGACGTAAGAGATAGTGCATATGAAGTTATAAAAAGAAAAGGTGCTACTTACTATGCAATAGCTATGGCAGTAAAAAGAATTTCAAAAGCAATTGTCAGAGATGAGCATTCGGTTCTTCCTATTTCATGTTTTGTAAATGACCATTATGGTGTTAATGATGTATATATTGGAGTACCTGCAATTGTGGGAAGTAATGGAGTTGAAAAGGTTCTTGATATTTCCTTAGACGAAGAAGAAAAAGTTAATTTAATAAATTCTGTGAATAAACTTAAAAATATTATTAAGGATTTAGAGATTTAATTAAGGATGTTACAATTCAGCCATATGTTTAAGGTAAAGATGTTTTGCGGAAGTAGGTCCAGGGCGACCGGACAATGTCGTCAACTTAAAGCAAATTGCTGAGGCAATTTATGAGGCTCTGCCTCAAACTCCGCTTCTTTTTCTATCGCAAAAAGAAGCAAAAAAGCTCTTTAAGCATAAGGATTTCGCTTTCTGTGGAAAGCGACCAAGGGCGTTGCCCTTTGGAAACCTACGATTTTTTGAAAAAAATCGAGTAAAACTTTAATTTTTCGCTTAAGTTGATGACTAATAAAAAATGCATATTTTTAATCTTGTTTTTACTTTGAATATATAGTATAATAATACTTAACGATATAAAAAAAGTAAAACGGAGGAGTTATTTTTAAATGAAAAAAGTTTTATGTTTACTTTCTGCATTTATTCTTTTAACCGCAACAAGCTGTAAAAAAGATACGGTAAATACTACAACAGATGCAGATAAAAAAACAACTAGTATATCTTTAGACCCAAATCCTGTTCCCAAAAAGAATGCTTTAGATATGCAATCATGTGCAAAATCTGCTGAAAAATATACCTTAGAAACATATCCTAAAATAAAAGAATCATCTATTATGGTAAACGATGATGCTACTGAAAAATATATAAATTTTATTTTTGTAACAGATAATGACGTGAATTCCGAGGAATCTTTAGCATGGGCAAATGATTGTGTGAGAAAAGTTAATGCAGAAGCAATTAAGTTAGATGGTTCAATTAAACCTGCAGATGAAAACTATTATGGTGGTATTTTTGATGAATACAAATTAATCATAGTTGTAACTACTGAAAATAATGCGGTAAATGATGCTCAATGGAGTGTTCATCAAAGTGTAAAGGCTGGAACGCATGAACCTTTACAATTAAATAAATTAACGGAATCTGTAAATTAAAAAATCCCTGTATCTATTGAATAAATGGATACAGGGATTAATTTTATTTATATAGCTTGTAGAAATCTATAAATTTACACATAGAGTCGGATATATAATTATTTTTTATAAACGAAAACCCAACTTCTCTTTTTGGAATGGGATTTGGCAAAGAAATTTGATTAAGTAAATTATTTTCTAAATCCGTTAAAACAAATTCTTTAATAACACAAGAAACCCCAAGACCTATTTTAGCAAATTCTATTAATAAATCCATGTTGTTAACTTCGATAGTATTTTTAACATTTATTTGACTCTCGTTAAAATATTTTTCTATATGTTTTCTTGTCATATTTTTTTCATCCATCATCATTAAATTTGCATTTTCGATTATGTCGAAAAAAGATAAATTCTGAGTGTTTATACGTATATTTAAGTTATTAATATATTTTTCAGAAGTGACAAATATATCTTCGATAAAGCTAGTACAATAAAAATCGATATTTTTATTGTCATGAATTTCAGATTTTACAGTTAAGGCTATATCAATTTTATTTTCTTCAAGATAACGTAATATATGTGCTGAGGATTGACATTCTATACTTATTTTTATATGGGGATAAGTTTCTATAAAGCTATTTAAATAAGGGATAAGAATATATTTGCATAAAGTGGTGCTTGCACCTATTTTTACATGGCCTATTTCCAATGATTTTCTATGCATTATTTTTTTTTCTGCAAATTCAATTTCTTTAAACGCACTTTTGAGGTGTTCAAACAATATTTTTCCTTCATCTGTAAGGGAAACTCCACGAGAATTTCTTATAAATAATATAGTGTTCATACTTTTCTCTAAGTTAATTATGGATTTACTTATAGCAGGTTGACTTATAAATAACACTTCAGATGCTTTGCTTATATTTTCATGTAGAGCAGTTGTATAGAAAATTTTATATTGATTTAGATTTAAATCATTCATAAAACACCATCCTTTATAAATTTTGTTATATAACTAAAATTCATATTAAATATGATTAATATATATTTGAATTATATCATTTTATATGTTATAATTCAATCAGAAAATAAAATATTTTAATTTTTAAGAGGAGGAATTTAAAATGGGAATGACCATGACACAAAAAATATTGGCAGCACATGCAGGACTTTCAGAAGTAAAAGCAGGACAACTTATAAACTGTAAGCTTGATATGGTTCTTGGTAACGACGTAACTACACCGGTTGCAATAAATG
>JAEXNS010000257.1 GCA_023439605.1 Bacillota bacterium
GTTTAATGATGTTATTCCTAGTTCATTATCTGTAAGATGCATTTGAAACTTTACTGTTTCTCCTGCATTTGCCTTTACATCATCAAAATATAAAGTTGGCTTATCAGCAATAACGCCTTCTTCTGCCATAACGTTTACAGCAACAGCGGATGCAGGAATAAGTGCTGATGGACTTACTGCTCCTGTTAATAAGGCTAACGAAATAGCTACGGATGAAACCTTTTTAAATAAATCTTTATTCATTTTCATATACCTTCTTTCAAAATTTGTTTGATAACAATGCATAATCAAACCTTATAGTTATTATTGTAGTATCTTTTTTATTAAATGTCAATATTTTTATTAATATTCACAAGCATTTTATCATTATATCCAAATTTCATGGTATTTTCATATTAGACTTTAATAATAAAAAATGCATTTCGACATATTTATCTTTTTTTGATATTTACATATTCTACATGTTCTGATATTGATTTGTATGCTGGTCTTATAATTTTATTTGCATTTATAAGTTCTTCTATTCTATGAGCCGACCATCCTGCTATTCTAGATATAGCAAAAATAGGGGTAAATAATTCTGCTGGAAGATCTAACATTTTATACACTAAACCACTATAAAAATCAACATTTGCACTTACACCTTTATATATTTTTCTTTCCTCAGCAATAATATCTGGTGCAAATTTTTCAACCATAGAATAAAGCTGATATTCTTTTTCCATACCTTTTTCTTCTGACAAACTTTTTACAAATGACTTAAATATGTTAGCTCTAGGATCTGACATAGAATAAACTGCATGTCCCATTCCATAAATAAGTCCTGCTTTATCAAAAGCTTTTTTATGTAATAAATCCCTCAAGTAGCCCTTTACTTCATCTTCATTTGTCCAATCAGACAATGTGTTTTTCATATCATCAAACATTTGAACTACCTTTATGTTTGCACCACCATGTTTAGGTCCTTTCAATGAGCCTAAAGAAGCAGCAACAACTGAATATGTATCTGTTCCTGATGATGAAACAACATGTGTTGTAAATGTAGAATTATTTCCACCACCATGTTCTGCATGCAGCACCAACGCTACATCCAAAATCTTAGCTTCAAGTTTTGTATATTTTGAATCTGGTCTTAATAAATACAAAATATTTTCAGCTGTAGATAAGTGAGATTGTGGATTATGTATAAAAAAACTTTCTCCATTTTTATAGTAACTATATGCTTGATAAGCATATACAGCTATTAACGGAAATAATGATATTAACTCTAAACACTGCCTCAAGACATTTGAAACAGAAGTATTGTCTGCTTTATCATCATATGAATATAAAGTCAATACACTTCTAGCTAAAACATTCATCATATCGCTACTAGGTGCTTTCATAATAATATCTCTTACAAAAGTAGTTGGTAGGTTTCTAAATTCAGCTAATAATCCACTAAATTTATCTAGTTTACTTTTATCCGGTAAGGCTCCAAATAAAAGCAAGTAAACTGTTTCTTCAAAACCAAACCTATCGTCTTTTATAAAACCATCTACTAAGTCTTCAATATTGACTCCACGATAATATAGTTCACCTTCACAAGGAACCGATTCACCATTAACTACTTTGGAAGAACATATTTCACTAATATCTGTTAATCCAGCTAAAACCCCTTTTCCATTTACATCTCTTAATCCTCTTTTTACATCGTATTTTGCATACAACTCAGGATTAATGGTATAGTTGTTTTTACACATATCAGCTAACTTTTCTACCTCTGATATTACCTTTGAAAAATCATAATTTGACAAATTTCAACACTCCTTTTTCAGTTTAATAATTATAATTATAACATATTTTTGTACATATCTTATTAATAATTTGTTAATTTTTTTATTTTATAAAAATTTATCAAACAAAAAATATTAATTTATTTTTTAACAATCATTATTTAAATAAACAGCCTCATAAAGAGGCTGTTTTATTTTACTTACTCTGTTACTTTTCATTCATATAGTATTTAAGTCTGAGATGCTTTGCCGAAGGTCCAGGGCGACTGAAAAGCCCAGTTGACCTTGCGGAGTCAACACTCCTACAAAACCTTTAGAAACTTAATAAGACCTACTCACTATATACTTTTATTTCATCTTCTGCTGTTATATTTATTTTCCTTATACCTACCCCTGAAGTATCAACAATTATATTTGCAATCTTGTCCTCTATTTCAGAACGAATAACTCGTCTTATATCTCTTGCACCAAATTTCTTGTCATATGATTTATCAGCAATTTTTTCAAGTGCCTTATCATCATATGCCAATAATATATTGCGTTCTTGCAAAGGTTCTATCATTTCATTTAACATAATTGAAGCTATTTTTTTATAACTTTCTTTTTCAAGAGGTTTAAACACAACCACCTCATCTATTCTGCTTATAAACTCAGGTCTTAAAAATTCTCTTAAGCCTTTTATAGCTCTATCTTTTGTTATTTCTTCAGAAGTTTTATTAAACCCTACTCCTGTACTTTTATCTATTGAACCTGCGTTTGAAGTCATTCCTATTATGGTGTTTTCAAAGTTTACCGTTCTTCCTTGAGCATCATCAATTTTACCTTCATCTAGTATCTGAAGTAGTATATTCATTACATCTGGGTGTGCTTTTTCTATCTCATCAAAAAGAATAACTGAATACGGACGTCTTCTTACTTTTTCTGTGAGTTGCCCTGCTTCATCATAACCTACATATCCTGGAGGAGAGCCTATCAACCTTGATACAGCATGCTTTTCCATAAATTCAGTCATGTCTAATCTTATTAGAGGGTCGATAGAATTAAATAATTCATTTGAAAGTACCTTTACCAGTTCAGTTTTACCAACTCCAGTTGGTCCAACGAAAATAAAAGATGCGGGTCTACGACGCTTAGCTAACTGTACTCTTGTTCTCTTAATTGCTTTTGAAAGTAACTCAACAGCTTCATCTTGGCCAATTATTTTATCTTTTAGTCTTTCTTCTAAGTTTGACAACTTTTTAAATTCAGTTTCTGCTATTTTATTTGCAGGAATTCCTGTCCAAAGCTCAATAACTTTTGCCAAATCATCTTCACTTACAAAAATTTTTTCTATTGCCTTTTCAACTTCAACTAACTTTTCTTTATTTCTTATAATATCAGCTTTCACTTCCGCCAATACTTTAAAATTAGGTTCGTCTGATTCTTCTATACTCTTTTCAAATTCAAGTAAAGAATTAAGTTTCTTCTTTACCTTATCAAGATCTGCAAGTTCAGGGC
>JAEXNS010000329.1 GCA_023439605.1 Bacillota bacterium
CATTTATTACTTCTTTTAAATAACTAATATCAGTTAGTTTACCCATTAAGCACCTTTCATGTATTAATAAAGTAATAATTAAATAAAAATATTCTCAATATTAATCGACCAATTTATTTTTTTTTAAATAGATATTTTATATTTTTATGTTATTTTATTTTATTTAAAAACTTGATTATAAAAAATAAATAATTTATAATTATAATTATAGATTATACTATAATTAATTAAAATTTAAGGAGTGTTTGTTTTGCAAAGAAAAGATAAAATGAATTATTATTTAGATATTGCTGAAGCAGTTTTAGAACGTGGAACTTGTATAAGACGTAAATTTGGAGCAGTAATAGTTCAAAATGATGAAATAATTTCTACAGGTTATGTAGGTGCACCACGTGGCCGTCTAAACTGTTCAGATTTAGGGTATTGTATGCGTGAAGAATTAAATATCCCTAAGGGAGAAAGATATGAAATGTGTCGTTCTGTCCATGCAGAAGCAAATGCAATAATATCTGCCTCAAGAGAAAGAATGTTAAATGCTGATATATATTTAGCATGTCATGATGCAAAAACAAACGAATTGTATGGTGATGTTGAACCATGTTCTATGTGTAAAAGATTAATTATCAACGCTGGAATATCTAGAGTAATTGTGAGAACCTCTAAAACAGAATATAAAATTACAGAAGTTTCTTATTGGATTAACAACGATGATTCTTTAACAGATAAAAAAGGTTATTAAAATCATTATTAATTAAATTATATCATACATAGTGTTACAAGTCAAAACTATTATTCATAAAAACATGTAAAATTTAATATATACTTATGCATTATTTTTTATGAATTTTTACATAATGACATATTCAAAATATTTTTTTTAGAAATAGGTGGTGATTAAATGCAAAAAATAGCACAATTTTTTAAAATAAGTTTTAATCAATTTTCAATTGATTTTATAAATTCTAGTGAAAATTATAAAAATTATTCAAAAGAAAAATTAGAAACATTGTACAACTCTATAACTTTACCTAAAAGAGCAACTAAAGGTTCAGCTGGTTATGATTTTTTTCTGCCAAATGATTTAAATTTAAGCCCCAGTGAAACCATTATAATTACTACAGGCATAAGAGTAAATATAGATGATGGTTGGGTATTAAAATGCTATCCTAGAAGCAGTTTAGGCTTTAAATTTAAGCTAAAACTAGATAATACGGTAGGTATAATTGATAGTGATTATTTTAACGCCAAAAACGAAGGTCATATTATGGCTAAAATAACTAATAATTCAGATCAAATCCTAAAACTTGATAAAGGTTCAGCCTTTATCCAGGGGGTTTTTGTACAATATGGAATTACTATTGACGATTATGTAGAAGAACTCCGTACTGGTGGTTTCGGAAGTACAAACTAACTATTTTAGTATTAATTTTTTTGTTATAGTGCTTTAATTTAAATATTTTATCGAAGGTCTAGGGCGATCGGAAAGCCCGGTCGACTCCGCAGAGTCGAAACCCTTACAAAACCGTAAACTTTACTTTTGGGGACTTAATGGTAACAAATGAAATTTAACCATTTTAAATAATAAAATAAATAATATACTATAATTTATTTTTTAAATTAGGCTTTTTTTCATCTCTTTATACAAAAAAAAATTAATCTATTGACAAAGGGGAATAATTATTGTATTATTTAAATATCAAGTTTATATCTTATAAATTTTAATGATTTTAGAACAATGGCGTTTTAATTTCAAAGTTTCTTATTGATTTTAATAAGAAATATGAAATTAAAACGCTTTATTTTTTGAGGAGGATTTTATTTATGTTAGTACAAAATACAAAAGATGCTAGTATATCTGATTTTTTTGGTTGCAATGTTTTTAATGAAACTGTTATGAGAGAAAGATTACCTAAAAATATTTTTAAAGCGGTAATGAAAACAAGGTCTCTAGGACTTTCACTTGATATTCATGTTGCTGACGTAGTTGCAAATGCTATGAAAGATTGGGCTTTAGAAAAAGGTGCAACTCACTATACACACTGGTTTCAACCTATGACTGGAATAACTGCTGAAAAACATGATTCATTTATTTCTCCTGCACCAAATGGAACTGTTATTTTAGAGTTTTCAGGTAAAGAATTAATAAAAGGCGAGCCAGATGCATCCTCTTTCCCTTCTGGCGGACTTAGAGCTACTTTTGAAGCTAGAGGATATACAGCTTGGGATCCTACTTCAGACGCTTTTGTTAAAGATAACACTTTATATATACCTACTGCATTCTGTTCATACACAGGTGAAGTATTAGACAAAAAAACTCCTTTATTACGTTCAATGGAAATTGCAAGTGAGCAAGCCTTAAGAATTTTAAAATTATTTGGAAATAGCCAGGCAGATAGAGTAACTACAACTGTTGGACCTGAGCAAGAATACTTTTTAATAGATAAATCTTTGTATGATCAAAGACTTGACTTAATAATGTCTGGTAGAACTCTTTTTGGTGCTAAACCTCCAAAAGGCCAAGAACTTGAAGATCATTATTTCGGTAATATTAAACAAAGAGTTTCTGATTTTATGAAAGAATTAGATTCAGAATTATGGAAACTTGGCATTTTTGCTAAAACAAAACATAATGAAGTTGCTCCTGCACAACATGAATTAGCTCCGGTTTTCACTACTTCAAATATTGCTGCTGACCATAACCAATTAACAATGGAATTGATGAAGAAAATTGCCCTTAAACATGGTTTAGTATGCTTATTACATGAAAAACCATTTGCTGGTGTAAATGGTTCAGGTAAACACAACAACTGGTCTATGTCTTCTAGCGATGGACAAAATCTTTTAGATCCAGGTGAAACACCAAGAGAAAATATGCAGTTCTTAACATTTTTATGTGCAGTAATAAAGGG
>JAEXNS010000240.1 GCA_023439605.1 Bacillota bacterium
TTACTACTCAATGTTTAAGAGTTCCTGTTTCAGATGGACATACTGCGGCAGTTTTTGTTTCATTTGATAAAAAGCCATCTAAGGACGAAATTATAAAATTATGGAAAGAATTTAAAGGTGTTCCACAAGAATTAGAATTACCATCTGCACCAAAACAATTTATAAATTATTTTGAGGAAGACAACAGACCTCAAGCTAAATTAGATAGAAATTTAGAAAACGGTATGGCGGTTACTGCAGGAAGATTAAGAGAAGATTCTCAATATGATTATAAATTTGTTTGTTTATCACACAATACATTAAGAGGTGCTGCTGGTGGAGCTGTATTACTTGCAGAATTATTGGCTGCAAAAGGCTTTTTTGATTAAGAAAAGAAGGGATTAAATTATGAAAAATACAATTTATCAAGGTTCAGGAGTAGCTATAGTAACCCCTATGAACGATGATGGTTCTATAAATTATGAACAATTTCGAAATAATATAAATTATCAAATAGAAAATGGAACAGATGCGATAATTGTTTGTGGAACTACAGGCGAATCCTCGACAATGACTGACGAAGAACATATAGAATGTATGCGTTTTACAGTTGAAGTAGTAAACAAAAGGGTTCCAGTAATTGCTGGAACAGGTAGTAATGATACAAGATACGCAATAGAATTATCACAAGAAGCTGAAAAAGTCGGAGTAGATGCTTTATTAGTGGTTACTCCTTATTATAACAAATCATCACAACATGGTTTAGTTAAACATTTCAACATGATTGCAGACAGTGTAAATATTCCTATAATATTATATAATATTCCAGGGAGAACGGGAGTTAATATAAATATAGAAACATATGTTGAGCTAGCTAAACATAAAAACATTGTTGCAGTAAAAGAAGCAAGTGGAAACATAGGTTATGTAGCACAAATTATAGAGGCGTGTGGAGATGTACTAGATATTTACAGCGGAAATGACGATCAAATAGTTCCTATAATGTCTTTAGGGGGCAAAGGTGTAATTTCTGTTGTGGCAAATATTCTACCTCAAATGACACATGATATGACAGAATATTGCCTAAAAAATGATTTTATAAAATCATCACAAATTCAAATCCAATATTTAGATTTAATAAATAATTTATTTATAGATGTAAATCCTATTCCAATTAAAGAAGCAATGAATATGATGGGATTTAATGCTGGTGAATGCAGAATGCCTCTTGTTAGAATGTGTGACAAAAATATTGAAAAATTAAAAAGTTCATTGATGAAATATGAACTTGTAAAATAGTTTGATAAAGAATAATATTTTGTTAAAATAGGAGGATTTTCATGGTTAATATATCTCTTTGCGGTGCAAATGGTAAAATGGGACGTACTATTTACAATTGCATACAGAACAGAAAAGATTGTGTTGTTGTTTCAGGAATAGATATGAATACAGAAAAATATGCAGACTTTGCTATATTTAAAAATCCATTTGATTTACCAGAAGTGCCAGATGTAATTATAGATTATTCACATCCTTCTTCTTTAGATAATCTAATAGAATATTCAAAGACTAAAAATGTACCTGTTGTGCTTGCAACTACTGGATATTCAAAAGAAGAAGTAGAAAAAATTAAAAATGCATCAAAAGAAACTCCATTGTTTTTTTCATGGAATATGTCTTTGGGAATAAATTTATTGGTTCAGCTTTCTAAAAAAGCAGCATCTATATTGGGAAATCAATTTGATATAGAAATAGTTGAAAAACATCACAATCAAAAAATTGATGCTCCTAGTGGAACAGCTCTAATGATTGCAAATGGAATAAATGAAGTTTTTGACAATGAAAAAGAATACATTTATGAAAGACAGTCCAAAAGAGAAAAGAGAGAGCAAAAAGAAATAGGAATTCATGCTGTGCGTGGAGGTACTATTGTCGGAGTTCACGAAGTAATCTTTGCTGGAAATGATGAAGTTATAACTTTGTCTCATAGTGCAACTTCAAAAACAGTTTTTGCAGAAGGTTCTATAAATGCAGCTGTGTTTATAAAAGGAAAAGAAGTTGGATTATATGATATGTCAAATTTAATATAAAAATAAAAAAATCAAGAATACCTATTTTAGGTATTCTTGATTTGCATTATATCAAAAAAAGTAGTATAATTTATTAAAAGTAATTTTGTGGAGGTATTTTTATGAAAAATGTTTTTATAATAGGTGGAGGTCCAGCTGGAGTTTCAGCAGCTTTGTATACAAGTAGGGCAGGAGTAGAAACTTCTATAATTAGCAAGGACAAAGGTGCTCTTGAAAAAGCTGAAAAAATAGAAAATTATTATGGACTTGAAAAACCTATAAAGGGTAGTGAACTAGTTGAAATAGGTATAAATCAAGCTAAAAAAATAGGGGTCACTCTTATTGACGATGAAGTAATAGGGTTATCATATGAAAATAATTTTGTAATAGAAACTAAAAATACAAAATATAATGCAGATGCCTTAATAATTGCAACTGGTTCTTCACGTGCAAAACCAAAAATAACAGGATTAAAAGAATATGAAGGTAAAGGAGTAAGCTATTGTGCTGTTTGTGATGCTTTTTTCTATAGAAATAAAGATGTAGCGGTTTTAGGGAATTCTGATTATGCTCTTCATGAAGCACAAACTTTAATCCAAACATCTAAAAGTGTTACAATACTTACAAACGGAGAAAAAATGTTAGCAAGAGTTCCAGAAAACATTTCTATAGATACAAGAAAAATAAAAAGTATAGAAGGAAAAGATGAAGTGATAAGTCATATACTTTTTGAGGATATGTCAACGCTTAATGTAAGTGGATTATTTATTGCTGTTGGAATTGCAGGTAGCGGAGATTTAGCTAGAAAAATAGGTGCAGAAGCTGATGAAAAGAAGATAATTATCGATGCAAATATGTGTACATCTATTCCAGGATTATTTGCAGCGGGAGATTGTACTGGTGGATTACAGCAAATATGTAAAGCTGTTTATGAGGGTGGAAAAGCAGGTTTAGAAGCAGTAAAATTTTTGAAGAAATAAATAGATTTTTTGTTAGTTTATATGTGGTTATTATTAGGCCAATAAAGGTAAAGTTTACAGAGTTCATTCTCGCATAGTCTACCGAGATTTTCAGTCGGCCATAGACCTTCTATAAAGTATCTTAGTCATATACATATGGCTGAATGGTAACTGTATGTGATTAATTATTTTACTAAATTGTGTTTTGGAGATTAGTTGATAAATGAAAGGGATTATTTATGGAAACTATTTATTTTGCTGGTGGTTGTCTTTGGGGCGTACAGGCATTTATCAAAACCTTAAAAGGAGTTGTTTTTACTGAAGCTGGAAGGGCAAATGGAAGCACAGATATTTTAGACGGTGAGTATGACGGTTATGCAGAATGTGTAAAAACAGTCTTCGATCCCCTAATTACTTCGGTTGATAAATTGATGAAATGTTTCTTTGAGATTATTGATCCTTATAGCATAAATAAGCAGGGAATTGATATAGGAGAAAAATACCGTACTGGTGTTTATAGTGAAGATAGTATCCACTTGATATCTGCTTTAAATTATATAAATAGGCAAGATAATAAAGATAAAATCGTAGTAGAAGTTCTTCCTTTGACGAATTATGTTAGGAGTGCTGAGGAGCATCAAGATAGGTTGGATAAATTTCCTGATGACTATTGTCATATACCAAAGCAACTTTTACATAGATATAAGATGAATATTAAATGATAAAGACTAAATTTGGTGCACGAATTGAAGAATAATTAAGAAAGTAATAAATAGGAGAGTATTATGAGAAAATATCAATATAAAAAAGTAAATGCTTTTACATCAGATGCTTCAAATGGAAATCCAGCGGCATATTTATTATTGGACGAAAACGAAATAAGTCATGAAAAAATGCTTAAAGTGGGTAAAGAACATTCGGGGTTTGTCTCGGAAGTAGTTTTTTGTTCAAAATCTAAAGTAGCTGATTTAAAGCTTATATATTATTCGACAGAATGTGAAGTGGATTTTTGTGGGCATGGTACAATTGCAACAATGTATGACTTGATAAAAAATGATGCAGATTTACTTGAAAAAGATAAAATAATTATTGAAACGAATAAAAAAGGCATATTAACTGTATTTAATAATATTAAGTATGAAGATACTGTTTACATAACAGCACCTAAGGCAAAACACTTACCTATACCTGTTAATACGGAACAAATTGTCGATGCTTTGTCAATTTCAAAAGCGGATATTGCTCATGAATATCCTGTTGATTTTATTGATGCAGGATTAAAAACACTTATTGTACCTATAGCAGAATTTAATAAGGAGATCTCTATTTTACCAAATGAATCAATACTCAAAGAATTTTGTCTCGAAAATGGAATTGACATTATACTTATTTTCTGTAAAACAGCAGGAAGTTTAGATTTTATGGCTCATACAAGGGTATTTGCTCCAAAGTTTGGATATTTAGAGGATCCAGCAACAGGTTCAGGAAATAGTGCATTTGCTAATTATCTTTTGAAAAATAACCTTTGGGATGGTTCACCTATTTCAATAGAACAGGGAAGTAAGGATTTTGCATTTAATACGATTAAATTAAAATTATTGGATAACGAAGTCCTTTTCGGTGGTAAGGCAAATGTTATTATCGAAGGTTATTATTATTTATAATAAAAAAGAATTTTAATGGTTACTAGTCAACTACAAAGATAAAGTTGACGATTTTGTAGGCGTTTTGACTTGATTAGTTGACAAGGCTTCGTTATCATTGACCTTAAGTAAAACATATCTTAATTGCAACTTTTTAGCATACAAATTTTATATTATCAAATAATTATTTATCCCCTTGACATTTTAAAAATATTCGTTTATAATTAAATACATAAATTCATATATATTATATATGAATACTATTCTTTAAAGGTTGTGAGGGTTATGAATAAATATAAATTTGAAACTATAACAGTTCATGGAAATAAGGGGTATGATGAAAAAACAGGTGCTGTTAGTACTCCTATTTATCAAAGTGCAACATTTAGACATTTAGGTTTAAATCAGTCTACGGGTTATGACTATTCGAGGTTACAAAATCCTACTAGGGAGGAACTAGAGAAAACAATTGCCCTATTGGATAATGGTAAAGAAGCGTTAGCCTTTTCTAGTGGAATGGCAGCTGTTTCTACCATAATAAAACTTTTTAAAAGTGGAGACCATATTATAGTATGTGATGATTTGTATGGTGGAACGTATAGGATTTTTGAAGAGATTTATAGCCATTTTGGAATTACAACTACTTATGTGGATTTGACTGAAAAAAATGCTTTGAAAAAATATTTGAAAAAAGAAACTGTGGCAATATGGGTCGAAAGTCCTACAAATCCAATGATGAAAGTTGTAGATATAGAATTTATATCTAGTTTTGCAAAAGAAAATAACATTTTAAGTATAGTAGATAATACTTTCCTTACATCCTACTGTATAAGACCATTGGATTATGAAATAGATGTAGTTGTATATAGTGGAACAAAATATTTAGCAGGACATAATGATACTTTAGCTGGTTTTGTTGTTACAAAAACAGATTCTATAATAGAAAAACTTAGACTTATACAAAAATCTGAAGGTGCTGTTTTAGCCCCTTTTGATAGTTGGCTTGTTCTAAGAGGACTTAAAACATTACATTTAAGAATGGATAGACAGTGTGAAAATGCAATTAAACTTGCCGAATTTTTATCTAAACACAAAAATGTAACTAAAGTGTATTTTCCTGGTTTACCTGAACATAAAGAGCATGAAATAATAAAAAAACAATCAAAAGCTTTTGGTGCAATGATTTCTTTTGAAGTAAATTCTATAGAATTAGTTGAAAAAGTTTTAAGAGAAGTTAAGCTTATTATGTTCGCTGAGAGTTTAGGAGGAGTAGAGACTCTTATAACATATCCTTTTGTACAAACTCATAGTGCAATACCAGAGGAATTAAGAAACAAGTTGGGTGTAAACGAAAAGTTACTCCGTCTTTCTGTTGGGATAGAAAATGTTAATGATTTGCTAGAAGATTTAGAAAATGCTTTGAGGTGATTTAATGAAATATAATTTTGATGAAATAATTGATAGATACAATACAAATTCTTTGAAATATGACTTTAAAAAAGAACGAAATATGCCATTAGATGTTAATCCATTTTGGGTTGCAGATATGGATTTCAAATCGTTACCAGAAATATCTGAAGCACTCATAGAAAGATGTAATCATGGTATTTATGGGTATTCTGAACCCAAACAAGATTATTATGATGCTTTGAAAAAATGGTATAAAGATAGATTTGATTTTTCTTTTAAAGAAAATGAGGTGGTTATAACTCCAGGAATTGTTTTTGCTATATGTACAGCAATAACAGCCTTTACAGAGGAAAATCAAGGAGTTATGATTCAAAAACCAGTTTATTATCCATTTTCATCTTCAATTGAAATGAACAACAGAAAAATTGTAAATAATCATCTTGTTTATGAAGATGGAAAGTATAAAATAGATTTTAAAGATTTTGAAAATCAAATAAAAGAGGAAAATGTAAAGTTATTTATATTATGTAATCCACATAATCCTGTAGGTAAGGTATGGAGTAAAGAGGAACTTACTTTGCTAGGTGAAATATGTCTTAGAAATAATGTTCTTGTTATTTCAGATGAAATTCATTCTGACTTTGTCTATGAAGGATTTAAACACACAGTTTTTTCAGAAATATCAGAAAAATTTGCAGAAATAACTATTACCTGTACATCTCCAAGTAAAACATTTAATTTAGCAGGTTTGCAACTATCAAACATTATAATTAAGAACAATAAAATTTTAAAAAAATTTAAAAAAGAATTACATAAAACAGGATATAGTCAGCCAAACATAATGGGTCTTATATCTGCACAGGCAGCATATACACATGGTGCCAAATGGGTTGATGAATTACTTGTATATTTAAAAAATAATATAGAGTTAGCAAAAGAAATTATAAAAGAAATTTTTCCAACTGCTCATGTAATAAATCCAGAGGGAACTTATTTGCTATGGATAGATTTTAGAAGTCTTGGGATTCCAGCCGAAAAATTAGATAAACTTATAGTGGAAAAAGCTAAATTATGGCTAGATGGTGGAACTATGTTTGGCCAAGAAGGAGATGGATTCCAAAGAATAAATATAGCGTGTCCAAAAGAAAGTCTAAAAAAAGCTCTATATTCTTTGAAAAATATCTTATAAAAAATTACTATTCAGCCGCTAAAGGTAAAGTTTACGATTTTGCAAGAGTTTCGACTCTGCGGAGTCGACCAGGCTTTCTGGTCGCCCTGGACCTTCGGTAAAACATATTTGCATTACACATATGGATGAATAGTAACTATAAAAATAAATATTAAAATAGTCAAAAATCAGATTTTATTTTGGCTATTTTTTTGTAGCTTTTTATGGATATAAATAGTTTTAATAATAAATAAAAATATTTTTTTATTTTGTGATATTTTACTGTTTAAAAAAGTTAATTAAGAAAGAGAGTGTTTAATATGAAAAAAAGAAAAGTAATTGCATTTTTAGGAGCTTTAGTAGGATGTAGTGCATGCTATGGAGTAAAGGCCATCAGTGAAAATATGCCAATAGCATATAATTTACGTGGGGATGTAAATTCAGATGGGGTTGTAGATGTTTTAGATATAATTGAATTGAAAGATTTGTTGCTAAATAAAAAAGTAATAAGAAAAATTGATAATTATGAAGTGGATTTTATAAAAAATAATAATGATTTGCCTACTGGAAATATAGTTTTTAAATCGTATGAAGAAGTAAATAATTATATTAATGAAAATAATATAACACAAGATTTCTTTGATAGTTTTATAAGTAAAGTTGATTTTGATACAAGTGTGTTTATTTTATTAAATCCAAATCACTGGAATAGTATGTTTGAAATCTCAGATATGTATAGTGATGGAGAAGAAATTTATATAGATGTTGATATGCAGGCAGTACAGTCTTTGATTGCTTTTAATAATTCTATTTTGATAAAATTAAATAAAGAAGATTATAAAGATGAATGCTTGAGTGTTACATATTTAGGAGCTGTGACAACAGATTATCCTACAACAAAAAAACCAGTCATATATTTATATCCAGAGAAGGAAACAAAAGTGGATGTTAAGCTTGACTATAATGGTGACTTAATGTATACATATCCAAAGTATAATGATGGTTGGAGTGTAACAGCATCACCAGATGGAACTTTAAAAGATGAAAATGGCAGAGAATATTCATACCTATTTTGGGATGGCACTGACAAGATAAATTGGGATATGAGTAAGGGTTTTGTTGTAAAAGGAGAAGATACAGTAGCATTTTTACAAGAAAAACTTGAATATATGGGTCTTACAGCAGAAGAATACAATGAGTTTATAGTTTATTGGATGACACAAATGGAAAAAAACAAATATAATTTAATTTCATTCCAAGAGGAACTATATACAGAAAATGCAGTTTTAGATATAACGCCAAAACCAGATAGCATGTTGAGAATATTTATGGCTTTTAAAGCTTTAGATAAATATATTGAAGTCCCAGAACAGGACTTAAAAACTTTTGAAAGAAAAGGTTTTACAGTTGTTGAATGGGGCGGAGCAGAAGTTCTAGAATAAAAAAAATTAAGGAGTGTTAACTTTATGAAAATGAAAAAAGTACTGGTAGCTATAGGGATTTTATCGGTTTTGAGTACTTCATACCTAGTTGTAAATGCAGCCAATATTAATCTTATGAATATAAGAGGGGATGTAAATGGAGATTCAGCTTTAAGTATTACTGATTTAATTGAATTAAAAAAGATTGTATTGGGGGAAAATAGAGAAGAGGCTATAAATAAAATGATTGTAAACAAGCTAACTTATGTTTACAATTTACCCCAAGATGAGATTATTTTTAAAACATATAGTGAATTTAAAGAATATTTAACACAAAAAAATGTGGATATTTCAGCTTTTCAAAATAAAGTTAATGAAGAAAATTTGAACGATTATGTGCTTTTATATATAAATCCAAATCAAACTAACAAAGATTTGGATTTATCAAAAGTATCTATAGATAACAATAACCTGTATGTAAATGTCTATACTACTTATAATCCTGGAACAACAGCGTTGCTTGTATATATTTCAAAAGACGAATATTTAAATCAGACATTATCCATTAAATATGAAAATAGAATAATAACCACAGCAAAACCTGTTATATACTTATATCCAGAAAAAGAAACAAAAGTAGATGTAAAGCTTGATTATAATGGGAACTTAATGTATACATATCCAAAATATAATAATGGTTGGAGTGTAACAGCATCACCAGATGGTATGTTGAAGGATAATAACGGTAAAGAATATTCATATTTATTCTGGGATGGAAACGATGATATAAAGTGGGATATGAGTAAGGGATTTGTTGTAAAAGGAGAAGATACAGTAGCATTTTTACAAGAAAAACTCGAATATATGGGACTGACACCAGAAGAATACAATGAGTTTATAGTTTACTGGATGACACGAATGGAAAAAAACAAATATAACTTGATATCATTCCAAGATGATTTATATACTGATAATGCAGTTTTAGATATAACTCCAAAACCTGATAGTATGCTTAGGGTATTTATGGCTTTTAAAGCTTTAGATGAATATATTGAGGTTCCAAAACAAGAACTAAAAACTTTTGAGAGAAAAGGTTTTGCAGTAGTTGAATGGGGCGGAGCAGAAGTTAAAGAAGAAAAATAATTATAAATTTAAGGAGAGTGTTTAATATGAAGTTTAAAAAAGTTTTAGCTGGGGTACTTGCAGTAACAAGTTTTTCATTGTTTTCATTTGGAATGACAACAATAGCAGAAGAAAGTGTTACCTTACCTGAAAGCGTAGAAATATACATAGAGGATACAAAAATCAATAGTGATAAAACTTTTGAAAGTAAAGTTTATTTAAAAAATTTACCTGAAAACGGTATTTTAGGAGCAGAATTTGCAGTTTTTTTTAATTCGAAAAATTTAGTTGAAAATGAAGTAGTTGAGGGAGATATATCTATTACACCTGCTCTAGAAGAGGAAGGTGGAGTTTTAGGGATTTTATCATCTAAACAATATTCATGCCTAGATACTTATATAAACGAAAATTATGTTTCTGTTTTATGGTCTACAGGGTTATTGAATAAACCTGAAACATGGTTAAAAGAAGATGGTTTATTTTTAACTATAAAAGGGACAGTTTTAGATGAAAATGTTGAAAAAGAGGATTTATCTATTGCACCTATTCCAAGAGTGGTTAATAATATAAAAAATGAAAAGATAACATTTGCAACTTATATAAATGATTCAGTAACAAGAATAGATTCAAATGTGAAAAATGGTATTATAAGCATGGAGCAAAATGTATACAAATATGGAGATATAAATTTGGATGGTAGTATAGATAATATGGATTTGGTAGATATGTGTAGATATTTGATTAAAGAAACTGAACTTAATGAACAAGCGTTTAAAAACGCAGATGTTGTTTCAAATGGGGTAGTTGATGTTGCAGATTTAGCTTTATTGAAACAATATATTTTAGGGGATAAAGTAGAGTTAGGTGTTAAATAAAATTTTAAGGAGAATATTCATGAAAAATAAAATAAAAAAGATAATATCATTGTCTTTACTAGGAACCATTACAGCTTCTTTTTGTGCTTTTACAGCAAATGGAGCTGAAATAATAAATCAAGCTACACGTGCAGATGTAAATGTAGACGGGGTTGTGGATGTTCTAGATATAATAGAATTGAAAGATATACTGCTAAATAAAAATGTAATAAGAAAAATTGATAAATATGAAATGAATTTAATCAATAATGATTTTTATATGTCTACAGGAAACAATGTTTTTAAATCTTTTGATGAAGTTAATTCATTTATTATAGAACATAGTATGCCAAAAACTTTTTTTGACAATTATATTACAGAAAGTGATTTTGATACAAGAGTATTTATTTTATTGAATCACAACCATTGGAATACACAATATACTAGTTTGGATATGTATAGTTATGGTGAAGAAATATATATAGATGTTGATATGCAGGAAGTACAGTCTTTTGCAGCTTTTAATCATGCTATTTTAATAAAAATAAATAAAGAAGACTATAAGGACGAATGCTTGAGTGTAAATTATACAGGAAGTGTTACAACAGAGTATCCTGTAACATCAACATACCATCCAACAACTGATAAACCAGTCATATATTTATATCCAGAAAAAGAAACCAAAGTAGATGTAAAGCTTGATTATAATGGAGAGTTAATGTATACATATCCAAAGTACAATGATGGATGGAGTGTGACAGCTTCACCAGACGGAACTTTAAAAGATGAAAACGGAAGAGGATATTCGTACTTATTCTGGGATGGGAAAGATGATATAAAATGGGATATGAGTAAAGGCTTTGTTGTAAAAGGAGAAGATACAGTAGCATTTTTACAAGAAAAACTTGAATATATGGGACTTACTCCAAAAGAATATAACGAGTTTATAGTTTACTGGATGACACGAATGGAAAAAAACAAATATAATCTTATTTCATTCCAAGATGATTTATATACAGAAAATGCGGTTTTAGATATAACTCCAAAACCTGATAGTATGCTTAGGGTATTTATGGCATACAAGGCCTTAGATGAGTATATAGAAGTTCCAGAGCAAGACTTAAAAACTTTAGAGAGAAAAGGTTTTACAGTTGTTGAATGGGGTGGACGAGAAGTAAAGAAAAATAAAAAAATTGACATTGCATAGTTGCAATGTCAATTTTTTTATTTTATTATTTTCCGTAGTAAACTTTTCTATAAATATCTTCAAGTTCTTTTACTTTTGGTAAACGTGGGTTTGCAGTAGTACATTGATCTTCAAATGCTTTATAAGAAAGTTCTTCAATAACACTTAGGTATTTTTTCTCATCTATACCAAGTTCTTTTATAGATGATGGTATTTCAACTTCTTTTATTAAATCTTTTATTGCTTTAACAAGAGACTTTACACCTTCTTCAGGAGTTTTTGCAGGTAAACCTAAAATTTTAGCTATATCGGCATATCTTTCAGGTGCTTTATACTCGCCATATTTAGGCCAAGCAGTAAATTTAGAAGGGTTACTTTCTCCATTATATTCAATTACATATGGAAGTAATAAAGCATTTGCTCTTCCATGAGGTATATGGAATTCACCGCCAAGTTTATGTGCCAATGAGTGATTAATTCCTAAAAATGCATTTGTAAATGCCATACCAGCTATACAAGAAGCATTATGCATTTTTTCTCTAGCAATAGGATCGCTTGAACCATTTTTATATGAACGAGGTAAAAATTCAAACACAAGTTTTATAGCATGTAAAGCAAGTGCATCTGTGTAATCAGAAGCAACAATTGAAACATAAGCTTCTATAGCATGTGTTAAAACGTCAAGACCTGTATCTGCAGTTGCTGCTTTAGGAACAGACATAACAAAGTCTGGGTCAATAATAGCAACGTCAGGGGTTAATTCATAGTCAGCTAGAGGATACTTCATGTTTTTGGATTTATCAGAAATTACTGCAAATGAAGTTACTTCTGAACCAGTTCCAGATGTAGTAGGAATAGCTACAAGTTTAGATAGCTTACCTAGTTTAGGGAATTTGTAAATTCTCTTACGAATATCCAAGAACTTTTGTGCCATACCAATAAAGTCTGCTTCAGGATTTTCATAGAACAACCACATTGCTTTTGCAGCATCCATTGCAGAACCACCGCCAAGAGCGATTATAACATCTGGTTTAAAGGAGTTCATTACTTCAACACCTTTTTGAACTGTTGTTAAGTCTGGATCTGGTTCTACTTCACTAAATATAGAAACAAGCACATTGTTTGAGTTTTTTTCTAGTTGATAAGTTAATTTATCAACATAACCTAATTTAACCATCATTGGGTCTGCAATAATAAGAGCTCTAGATATATCAGGCATTTTAGCTAAATATTGAACTGAACCTGCTTCAAAGTATATTCTTTCAGGAACTTTAAACCATTGCATATTTACTCTCCTTTTAGCTATACGTTTTTTGTTTATCAAGTTTACTGCACTAACGTTTGTTGAAGTAGAGTTTCTTCCGTATGATCCACAGCCTAAAGTTAGTGAAGGCATCATTGAATTATATACGTCACCAATACCACCAAAAGAAGAAGGAGTGTTAACAACTATTCTGCTTGCTTTCATTCTTTTTCCGAACTCTTGGATTACATCTTCGTTTTTAGAATGAATAACTGCAGTATGACCTAAACCACCAAGTTCAAGCATTGTTTCAGACTTTTTCATACCATCTTCAACATCCTTAGCTTTTACTACTGCTAAAACTGGAGATAATTTTTCACGAGATAATGGGTAATCCTCACCAACATCTTCTATTTCCACACAAATTACCTTTGTGTCTTTTGGTATAGAAATTCCAGCCATTTCAGCTATTTCATACGCATATTTTCCAACAACAGCTGCATTTACAACTTTCTTTTCTAAATTTATAACAACAGGTTCTATTTTCTTTGCTTCTTCTTTTGTAGCAAAATAACAACCTTGTTTTTTCATAAATTCTACTGCCTCATCATAGACAGGAGCTTCAATAATTGCTGCTTGTTCAGAAGCACATATCATACCGTTATCAAAAGATTTTGATAACATTAAGTCGGTTAATGCTTGATGTAACGGAGCAGTTTTTTCAATAAAGCAAGGTGCATTACCAGGCCCAACACCAAGTGCAGGTTTACCAGCAGAATAAGCGGAATGAACCATTCCAGCACCACCGGTAGCTAAAATCATAGCGACTTTTGGGTGATTCATCAAGTGACTAGTAGCATCAATAGAAGGATAATCAATCCATTGAATACAATTTTCTGGAGCACCTGCCTTTATAGCGGCATCTCTTAAAACAATAGCAGCCTCTTTTGAACACTGCTGTGCAGAAGGATGAAAACCAAAAATAATAGGATTTCTAGTTTTGGCACAAATTATTGATTTGAACATTACAGTTGAAGTAGGATTAGTTGTTGGTGTAACACCAGCTACAACTCCTACAGGCTCTGCTATTTCCATATAGCTCTCGTCGTCGTTATCTTCAATTATGCCAACTGTTTTATCATATTTTATACTATGATAAATATACTCAGTAGCAAAAATGTTTTTTGTAACTTTATCCTCAAATACACCTCTACCTGTTTCTTCAACAGCCATTTTAGCGAGTTTCATTTGAGAAGATAGTCCAGCAAGGGCCATAGCTTTTGTTATTTCATCTACTTGTTTTTGGTCAAGCTTCATGTATTCATCAAGAGCTTTGTCTGCTTTTTGAACTAAGTCGTCAATCATCTGTGCAACATCAATTTGAGGTACGATTTTTTCACTAGAAATTTTACCCATATTAATATCCTCCTAATAAATTATTTAAAATTATTTTTTTGTTTATAATTTTAACTTATAGATAAGAATTTTAAATAAAATACATCTATATAGATTAAAAAAATAAAGTGAATAATTTTTTGTTATTTTGATTTATTCTATATTGTAATTATATCAAATTGTTATTTTATTGTCAAGCGTTTTTTTTAAGATTAGATAGCCCTATAAATTATACAAATCAAAATAATCTTTTTTATACATACTAAATAAAAAATGGATTATATTTATTAATGACTTAATAAATATAATCCATATAGTAAACAAACTACATAAATTACTTTTTAAAGTTTATTTATTATTTAACGAATTGAAAATAAAAAAATTAATTATTTATTGTATTTTGTGTTAACACCATATGATAGAACCATTAGGCTGTCACCGAGGTGAACATTTTCAACAATGATATCAGAGTTATTTAATTTTAAATCATAATGACTAAAATTCCAAAATGCCTTAATATCTAGTTTTGATAGTTTTTCAACTAACTTTTGTGCCGAATCTTTTGGAATACATAAAACAGCAATCATAGGAGAGTTATCTTGACAAAACTTCTCTAAAGTATCTATATTTGATACTGTTAAATCTGCAACAACTTGTCCGCAAACTTCTTTGTTGTTATCAAAAATTCCAATTAATTCACAACCTCTTTTTGTGAAATCAATGTGTGAAGCAATTGCTTTTCCTAAATTACCTGCACCTATTAAAATCGTCTTATTTCTATTATTTACTCCCAATATTTTGCCTATTTCCATTTGTAAATCCTTTACATTATAACCGTAACCTTGCTGACCAAAGCCACCAAAACAATTTAAATCTTGACGAATTTGTGATGCAGTTAATCCCATTTTTTCAGATAACTCTCTTGAAGAAATCCTTATAAAATTCAAATTGTCAAGGTCACCTAAAAATCTGTAATAACGAGGTAATCTTTTGATAACCAATGATGAAATAGAGTCTTTTGACATGTGTTTTCCTCCTTTATAAATTATTTTTTATTAAGTTTAAAATCAATTAATTTGAATAAATGATAAACGAAATTGTTAAAAATCGTCTATCATTTATTGTTATTTTTAATAAATTAATCGTATTATTGTATTAACTTAACTAGTCTATTGTTTATTTCATGTAAGAAAGTTTCAGAATCAACGGTTTTTTTGTTTTCTATTGAAGAAAGTGAAGCTAAATCTCCTGTCATAACACCTTCCTCAATGGTAGTAATAGTAGCTTGTTCAAGTTTATCAGCGAAATTAACTAAATCTGAATTATTATCAAGTTCTCCTCTTTTTCTTAAGGCACCTGTCCAAGCAAAAAGAGTAGCTACTGAGTTTGTAGAAGTTTTATCACCTTTTAAGTGTTTGTAATAATGTCTTTGAACTGTTCCGTGTGCAGCTTCATACTCATAAACACCTTCTGGAGAAACAAGAACTGAAGTCATCATTGCTAAACTTCCATAAGCAGTAGCAACCATGTCTGACATAACATCACCATCATAGTTTTTACATGCCCATATGTATCCACCATCTGAACGAATTACTCTTGCAACAGCATCGTCTATCAAAGTATAGAAATATTCAATACCCATTTCTTCAAACTTTTCTTTATAATCACTATTATATATGTCGTTAAATATATCTTTAAATCTATGATCATATTTTTTTGAAATTGTATCTTTTGTTGAGAACCATAAATCTTGTTTTAAATCTAAAGCATAGTTGAAACAAGATCTTGCAAAACTACTTATACTTTTATCTGTATTATGTATACCTTGAATTATACCAGTTCCTTTAAAATCATGAATTGTTTCACGTGTCTCATTTCCATTTTCATCTGTAAAAACTAATTCGGCTTTTCCACTTGATTTTACTTCTATTTCAGTGTTTTTATAAACATCACCATAAGCGTGACGGGCAATTGTAATTGGTTTTGTCCAAGTAGGAATAAAAGGAGTAATTCCCTTAACAATAATAGGAGTTCTAAAAACAGTGCCATCTAAAATAGCTCTGATTGTGCCATTTGGTGATTTCCACATTTCTTTTAGGTTATATTCGCCCATTCTTTCAGCATTTGGTGTAATAGTAGCACATTTTACTGCAACTCCATATTTTTTTGTTGCTTCAGCACTATCAAAAGTAACTTTATCATTAGTTTCATTTCTGTATTCGAGACCTAAATCATAGTATTCTGTTTTTAAATCAACGTATGGAATGATTAAAATATCTTTTATCCATTTCCATAGTATTCTAGTCATTTCGTCTCCGTCCATTTCAACTAATGGTGTAGTCATTTGAATTTTGTTAGACATAAAAGAATTCCTCCAAGTATTTATTTGTTATTTTTAATTAATTAAATATTACTGATTTTTTATTATTCATCAATATGTATGTTTTACCGAAGGTTCAGGGCGACTAGAAAAGCCTAGTCGACTACATAAAGTCTAAACCCTCGCGAAATCCTAAACTTTACTTTTAGAGGCTAAATAGTAACCTTATTTAAGGTAAAAGTATATTTTTTATAAATCCTAAAAGTAAGAGGTGAGCGGGATAGAAAATATAAAAAAATAGTTTATGAAAGTTTGCTTTCTTTTTTGAAACTTTATAGTTTTCATTATTGCTTAATTTTCCGTTATACATAGATAAAGGAATTAACGCTAAATAAATAGCTAAATTAAATATGTTTGTAAATATTATATTAGGATTAAACAAATTATCTTCAAAATCTATGCTTGGTGAAAACATAAGTAAATTTTGTACAAAAGTAGCTATAGAAAATAAGATGGCAGAAAGTTTGAAGTTACCCTTAGTCATTCCGAAAATACAAACATAAATAACAGAATAAAATGCCCAATCGCCAAATATACTTAAGTATAAAATTAAGATAAAAGATAAAATTTTTAAAAATATATCTATTTTTTTATTTTTAAGTATAATAAGTGCTACGAGTCCCAAGAACAAAGAATAAATCATACCTAATCTTATAATTGCAAAGTTATAAAAACAAAATGAAAAAGGTAGTATAGAAATTACTGCAAATATACCCAATCTAAATAAGTATTTTTTTATGTTTGAAGTTTTATAATATCCCTCTGCAATGAAAAAACACATTATAGGAGCAGTTAATCTACCTATAGAATGCATCAACTGCCCTAAAATGGAATGAGTATTTACAAACAACCATGCAAAATGGTCTATAAACATAGCTATAATTGCTATGTATTTTAAGTTTAAAGCTGAAAACTCTACTTTTGTATTTAGCTTTTTAACTAGAGCATTCATTATTTCAACGATTCTCTTGTATAATCAAGCAATCCACCTGCAAGAATTATATCTTTTGCTCGACCACTTAATTCACATAGAACAGGGATTGATTTACCGTTTGTTTTGTTTACAATAGTAAGTTCATTTTTTCCTGCTTCTATATCAGATTTTACATTTTCAATATATATTTCATCGTTTAAATTTATGTTGCTATAATCATCTTCATTTACAAAAGTTAAAGGAAGTATACCAGCATTTATTAGATTTGCCCTATGAATACGAGCAAATGATTTAACTAAAACAGCTTTTACACCTAAATATAACGGAGCCAAGGCAGCGTGTTCTCTTGAAGAACCTTGACCATAATTTGCACCGCCAACAATAATACTTTTTCCCATAGCTAAAGCTCTATCAGGGAAGTCTGCATCACATACAGTAAAGCAATGTTTTGAAATTGCAGGAATGTTTGAACGTAAAGGTAATATTTTAGCTCCAGCAGGCATAATATGATCGGTTGTTATATTGTCTTCAACTTTTAAAGAACATTTTGCAACTATGTCAGTTTCTAAAGGTGAAGTATTTGGGAAAGGCTTAATGTTTGGTCCTCTTAGTATTTCAATACTAGACATATTTTCTTCTTCGATAGGTGCTACCACCATGTTATCATTTATATCAAAAAATTCAGGTAGTTTAAAGCTAGGCATGTCACCTATTTCTCTTGGGTCTGTAAGAATACCATTTATAGCTGAAATAGCAGCCATTTCAGGTGAAACCAGATACACTTGACCATCTTTTGTGCCGGATCTACCTTCAAAGTTTCTGTTAAAAGTACGTAATGAAATACCGTTGGAGTTTGGTGATTGACCCATACCTATACAAGGTCCACAAGCACTTTCAAGTATTCTTGCACCAGCTTCAATCATTATAGCAAGGTCTCCGCTTTTTGCAATCATATTTAAAACCTGTTTTGAACCAGGTGCAATTGATAAAGAAACATCAGGATGTACAGTTCTTCCTTTGAGAACATGAGCAACTTTCATCATATCCATTAAAGATGAGTTTGTACAAGAACCGATACATACTTGATCTATTTTTATATTTCCTATTTCCTCAACTGATTTGATGTTATCAGGCATATGAGGACAGGCCGCAAGTGGAACTAATTTTGATAAATCTATACTTATCACTTCATCATATACAGCATCTTCATCTGCACTTAGCGGAACCCATACATCTTCACGTTGTTGTGCTTTTAAAAATTCTTTTGTAATTTCGTCAGAAGGGAAGATAGAAGTTGTTGCACCAAGTTCAGCACCCATGTTTGTTATAGTTGCTCTTTCGGGTACAGATAAAGTTTTGACTCCTTCACCACAATATTCGATGACTTTTCCTACTCCACCTTTTACAGTCATTATTTTCAAAACTTGTAAAATAACATCCTTTGCAGATACCCATGGATTTAATTTTCCTGTTAGCTCAACTTTTACTACTTTAGGGTAAGTAATATAGTATGCACCACCACCCATAGCAACTGCAACGTCAAGACCACCTGCACCAATAGCTATCATTCCTATACCGCCACCAGTAGGAGTATGGCTATCAGAACCGATCAGAGTTTTTCCTGGAACTCCAAAACGCTCTAAATGTACTTGGTGACAAATTCCATTACCAGGTCTAGAAAAGTATATTCCATGTTTTTTTGCAATAGAAGCTATAAATCTATGGTCATCAGCGTTTTCAAATCCGCTTTGTAATGTGTTATGGTCGATATAGGCTACAGAACGTTCTGTTTTTACACGAGGAATACCCATAGCCTCAAATTCAAGGTATGCCATAGTTCCTGTAGCGTCTTGTGTTAAAGTTTGATCGATTTTAATACCAATTTCTTGACCTTTGATAAATTCACCATCTAAAAGGTGATCTTTAAGAATTTTTTCTGTTAAAGTTAAACCCATTGTAAACAATCCTTTCATACATTAAATACATATTCTATTTTACCATTAGAAAAGCTAGTTGTCAATTAATTCACAACTTTTATTTGATTTTTATTAAAAAGCGTGTTACTATTCAATATCTAAAGGTAAAGTTTGGGGTTTACAAGGGTATCGATTCTGCGGAGTCGACTGTGCTTTCCGATCACTTTTGACTTTCGGGGGTATGTATTTTAAATTATGAATGTGGCTGAATTTTAATGAAAATGCCAAGTAATTAACAAATAGATGTAAAATGTTACATGAAAAATAATTATTTAATTATCATTATAATTAAAATATAATGTTTATATATGATTGTATTTTATTTATTTCACAAAATAATTCAAATCATATAATTTATATTGACATAGTAGGAAAAATAGAATATAATTTAAAACATAGTAATCATATATAATTAGTAAACATAATTTAAGGAGGAAATTTTATGAAAAAGAAAAAATATTTACTGTTAGGACTTTCAGTATCTATATTAGGGGTAATCTTGATAGGAGGATGTGGTTTACAAAATACATCAAAAAATCAAGATGAAAAAACAGAGAGTAAATTATCTAAAGTAGATAATTTAGAAATAACAAATATTTCATATGATCCTACTAGAGAGTTTTATGAGGATTATAACAAAAAGTTTTCCGAATATTGGAATGAAAAAACTGGTCAATCGGTTACCATAACCCAATCTCATGGTGGTTCAGGAAAACAAGCTCGTGCAGTAATTGAGGGAATGGAAGCAGATGTTGTTACACT
>JAEXNS010000026.1 GCA_023439605.1 Bacillota bacterium
TCTCCAGTACTGATAAAAGTCATATGGAGAACATTTGTTTGCATCTAACCACAATGCACCTTTCTCGGTTTTTCCCATTTTTTTGCCTTCTTTTGTGGTTAAAAGGGTAAATGTCATTCCAAAAGCATCGCCTTTTTCTACTCTCCTAACTAAATCAACTCCACCCAACATATTACTCCATTGGTCGTTGCCACCTAGTTCAAGTTTTACACCTTTGTTTTGGTATAAATATAGAAAATCATAACTTTGCATAAGCATATAGTTAAACTCAAGGAAAGATAAACCATGTTCTAGCCTTGTTTTAAAACATTCAGCAGTTAGCATTTGATTTACAGAAAAAAATCTACCTACATTTCTAAGGAAATCTATGTATTTCATATCTAAAAACCAGTCACCATTTCTAACTATTTCAGCTTTTCCCTCCGAAAAATCAATGAAATTTGACATTTGTTTTTTAAAACATTCTGCGTTATAATTTATTTCGTCAATGGTTAACATAGGACGCATATCAGCTTTGCCTGTTGGGTCACCTATCATAGTTGTTGCAGTGCCCAATAAAGCAATGGGTTTATGACCAGCTTTTTGCATATGTTTCATAACAACTAGCTGTAAGAAATGCCCTACATGTAAACTATCTGCTGTTGCATCAAAACCTATATAAAAAGAAACACTCTCCTTGTTAAGTAATTCCTCGATTTCTTTTTCGTGAGTCATTTGGGCTATAAGCCCTCTTCTTTTTAATTCTTCAAATAAAGTCATTAAAAAAATCCTTTCTTAAATTTTAATATTATGTTAACATATAAGATACATAATTGTCAATTATTTTGTTTGTTTTTTTCTATTGCACGTATTTGTCTTACATCATTTCCTGTAAACTTTAAGTAAGTATACATAGTAAATAATCTTGAAACTATACGAGAATCATACTTTCGTTCTAACTCTTGAGGAGTTAAATTTGTGTTTATTATTGTAGGTAGGTTTTTGTTAAGCCTAGTGTTTATAATATTATAAATAGTTGCAACATAAAAACTAGTGTCATATTCTGAACCCAAGTCATCTAAAATAATTAAATCTGCATCAAGGAGAATTTGAAGTGTGTTTCCATTTAAATCTCTACCAAAGTGTTCTTTTTCAATTTGTCTTAAATAGTTTATAGTTGAATCGTAAAGAACATTCCAACCATTTTTAATTAAAACCTCTGCAATAGATAAGGACAGATGAGTTTTACCAAGTCCAGTTTTACCAAGCATGAAAATGCCAGAAGAGCTTAAAGAAAAATTTTCGGCATATCTTTGGCAAAATTGAAATATATTTGACATAGTTTTATGGCAATTTGGATCCTCACTTGTAGTTATACCTTTGTAATAGTTTAAATTAAAAGATGAAAAATTACAAAGTTTAATTTGTGAGTGTGAATTTAATTCCTCAACTGACAATTTACCGATTAAATCCTTTAGACATTTACATTGATTACCGTTTATGTATCCTGTATCAAAACAATCAGAACAAGTATAAATTACATCTAAATAATTTTGAGGAAAGCCGTTTTGTAGTAATAACTGATTAACCATTTCTTGTGCTTGTAAATTTTGTTTTTGAAGGTTTTCAACTTTTTGAGAAATATCCTGGCCTTCTTGAATTATTTTGAACAAATTATAACTGGTCTGAGCTAAGTGTCTATTTATTTCCTTTATTTCTGGGATTTTATTTTCAACCTCAATAAAATGCTGTTCATTTTTTGACTTTGCGGTATATCTACGCTTGTTTATTATATCCAAAGCTTTATTGTATATATTTGAATTCAAAATTCATCATCCTTTAAAAATTATTCGTCATTGTCCGAATTGTTTGTGCTTAAAGTAAAAGCAAGTTTATCAAATTCATTTATATTATATGACTGTTCAGAACTAGAAGATTCATTTTTGGAATATGATTTTTTTGGAAATTTATTGTCTATTTGTTGTCTAGTACTTAATCCCTCGGAATACCAATTTTCCAAAATCCCATTTACATAAGCAAAATTAAGAGTTTTTGCAGAATCTATTGTTTTTTCACAAGCATATTCTATAATATCTATACTAAATCCTTTAGAAATCCATGAATTTATAAGTTCTTTTTGTTTAGGTGTTGGATGTCTTTTTAATCCAAATGCATTACAAACTTTATGGCTAAAACTCTGTGTTTTTTTCATTCTTGTAATTTCATTTTGTGCTTTTTCAATTGTATCTATACTATTTTCATTCCAATCTATTGCTATTTTTTCAATGTAAGCAGGATTTGTCTTTTCAATGGATACACAATAATCTATTAACATAAGTAAGACATCTACTTTTATTCCTAGGTATTCATGCATCCATAAAAAAGAACGATGTTCTGTATGTGTTAACATAGAATTCATTAACTGCTCGGCAAGTTGAAATAAAGCTTTTATGTCACTTGATTTTTCGATTTTCTCAGATATTTCAGAAGGTTTTATATTATAATTTGCACTTGAACGTTGAATAAAGCTTTTTTGTTTTTCAGGCTTTTCTAGAGATATTATACTTGGTTCTTTAACTTCAACTTCATTTGTTTCTTTTCTATTGTTTTCATAATAAATAGTAGGTTCAGTTTCTGTAGTTTGATTTGATTTGGATAAAATACCCACTTCTTCCCAAAAAGTAAATGCATCGTCAATGTCCTCAGTTGAAATGTTTAAGGATTTGGATAATTCTATTGAGGATATATTTTTGTTGTTATTTCTAAGTATGTATAGTAATATTTTTATAGCTTGGCCGCTAGCTAATTTTATATAATTATCTACAACTGAATTTGGTACAGCAAATAAATTACTCCAATGATTTGTGTTTAGAAAATATTCCATATATTTAATTTAAGATTTACTTAAATTTACTCCTTTCAAATTAAGTCAACAATAATTATAACATAAATTCATATAAAAAAACAGACGTAAAACTTAACAATTTTAAATGTAGGTGTTGTTTCATTACTATTTAGTCATATATATAAGGCAGAGATGTTTTACCGAAGGTCCAGGGCGACCGGAAAGCCCGGTCAATGTCGTCAACTTAAGAAAATTGCTGAGGAAATTTATGAGGATCTGCCTCAAACTCCGCTTCTTTTTCTATCGCAAAAAGAAGCAAAAAAGCTCTTAAAGCATAAGGATTTCGCTTTCTGCGGAAAGCGACCAAGGGCGTTGCCCTTTGGAAACCTACGATTTTTTGAA
>JAEXNS010000054.1 GCA_023439605.1 Bacillota bacterium
AATTTATGGTGTATAAAAGATAATGAGTATATTTTATTTGAATGCAAAAACGAAGTTAGAGAACATAGAACCGAAATTAATAAAACCGAAATTGGACAAATGAATAATTCTTGCGCATGGTTTGAAAGGGAATACGCATTCAATTATAAGCCAATTTTGATAGTTCCAACAAAATATGCATCCGCTTCAGCTGGTTTTTCTAATGGCACTACAGATGTTATGCTCAAAGCAAATCTTTCAAAACTATCGCACAATGTCAAAGCCTTTTTTAAAGAGTTTAAGGACATAGACTTAAATGATTTGTCATCTGACCAAATTCAAAAATTTATAGATAATCATTCATTAAATGTCAATGATTTGAAAACAAAATATTCTGAAAAACCAATTCAAAAATAAAAATGGCAGCAGCTAATAAATAGGAATATGTGCGGTCTGCAAGACCCAGCGAATATTAGCTTCGCTGAGCTCGTCCTTCGTCCTCGGTTTCCAGTTGAACTACATCCCGGATGCTATGCACTTACTGTCGATTTTGAGATTTTTTGATGAAGGATGACAGGCAATTTCTCAAGAGCATATTTATGATTTGTTGATTTTACGGATGGTTATAGCAGTTAGAAAGTGTAGAACTGTTGCAGTAAGTGCAACGACAAGAAAACTTGCGGTAATTCAATGGAATATGGTCGTCAAAAATAAGCCCTATTTTAATCCATCAGAATATCTATATCTCGACCAAAAAAGAAAATTGGGATTAGTGAAAAGAATTCAAAAACAAATCACTAAATTTGAACTTTCAAAAGAAAATTTCGATTTTGTAACTAACTGATTATTAATACTAAAATTTGACGTTAGTCAGAACCTATTGAGGACTTCCCTTACTTGAACAAACAAAAAATAACATGGCTAAATTTATTACAGGACAGGAATTAGAAAAGGTAATTTATGATATTATTTGGGACGCAGAACAGACCCTGATGATTGTTTCACCTTTTATCAAACTTGATGACTACTTCAAGAAATTATTTGACAAACACACCAACAATCCAAAAATCCATTTATTGATAGTGTTCGGAAAGAACGAAGCTAAAAAAAGTAGAAGCTTAAGCAGGGCAGACTTTGAATACTTTAAAAAGTTTTTAAATGTCAGTGTCATCTATATTCCCAACCTTCATGCAAAATACTACGGAAATGAAAAGCAAGGAGTTATAACATCTATTAATCTTTATGACTTCTCCTTCAAGAACAACATTGAGTTTGGCGTATATTCTGAACAGAGTTTATTAAGTAGTCTTACAACTTCTTCCGATCAAGAGGCCTGGAAAACATGTTTACAATTGGCAGAAGAAAATGAAACAGTATTTATCAAACGACCAGTCTATGAGAAAAAGTTATTGAGTGCACTAATTGGGAAAAGCTACATAAAGTCAGATATAATACACGACATTACAGAAAAATTTTATTCTGGTTTTGGTAATTACAAGCAAAATAAGAACGTTAAGAAACTTGCTGACTTTCCTGAAGAATTAGTTTTAGGGTCACAACCAGCTACTAGACCTTCTCGAGAAGACGTTGAAAAAGTTCCTAATGGATATTGTATTAGAACAGGTGTGAAAATTCCTTTCAACCCAAATAAACCTTTATGCGATGAGGCTTACAGAAGTTGGGCTATATATGGAAATCCTGACTACCCAGAAAAATACTGTCATAAAACAGGTAAACCTTCTTATGGAAAGACAACTATGAAAAAACCAATATTATATTGAATAACCAGGCTGCCGCCAACACGGGCTAATCGTGATTGGTTTTCCAGCCGCACTTGGCCCACCATAAAACCAAACACGCCTAGCCACAACCATTAGCCGTCAGCATGACTTTGCGAAGTTGTCAAAAAACTCAAATTGATAGATAAATACAGTAAAACTAGTACGAAACGATTCGAGAAAAAAATAATTAGTTATTGATTGTAAAATAGCAAAATGATTGAAAGAAATGGAGATAATAGAAATAATAAATAAATCTTGGGAGTGTTTTATTTATTTATTAAAAGAGAATAAAGAAATTCTTAAATGGTTGATTCCTATTTTTTTTTCAGGAGGGGCTGTTGCTATTTTTAGATACATATTTAACAAGAAAGAAATAATAGAAGTAACAAGGTTTGAAAGTGAAGAACATGTCATTATAGAATTTTACCACAAAGGGAAAAAGGAGATTAGCAATATTACAATCGGACTTGAATTAGTTTGGATTCATTTTGAATTAATATGGGGTGTTTTCACAAATACTGTCAATAAAATAACTTTAATAAAATCAGATGAGAAATCAGAAAATGTAATGGATTTATTTTCTCCTTGTAGAATAGTGAATTTTGAATTTGCACCATTTAATCCTGGTGATAGATATTTTATCCTCTATAAAACCAACCAAAATGAAAAACCAAGGATAAGAACCAATAAATCAATGATAATTAAAGAAAAAAAATGTAGCAAAAAGAAAGAAAAGGAAATAAAAGATAATCTTAGACTGAACACA
>JAEXNS010000056.1 GCA_023439605.1 Bacillota bacterium
TTTTTGCATTTTGTCAAGTGTTTTTTTGTAAATTTTTTATGAATTTTTTAATATTCCTTAAGTTGACGACATTGGGCGACCGGGCTTTCCGGTCGCCCTGGACCTTCGGTAAAGTATCTTTTCCTTAATCATATGGTTGAATAGGAAGTATTTTGTTAAAAAAGAAAAAGACACTCACTATAAGGCTATTAAAGTAAAAAATACGATTTTTTTTACAAAATTATCTTGTCATATTACATTTTAAATTCTATAATATTGCGAATTTATCCTTAAATAAACATATTGAAAAAATTAATAGAATATGTACAAATTAATAAAAAAAAATTGATTGATTATATATATATTGAAGTGTTTTTGTATTTAAAAAAACTAGGACAATTATGTAAAAACACAAAATCAACAAATTAATTTTACGCTATTTTAAATTAATGAAAAATAAAACCATAAAAATACTAGATAAATTGGTATTAATTTATAAATAATAGCCTGCTATTTATGTATTTTATACAATTGCATTTTTTGTGTGATAATGCTATAATAATATTATTAGAGTAGTATGTCATATTAGTGATTTTATTCTTAAAATTTTTATGAATATGCGGAGGTGGTTAAATGAGTAGATTTTCTTACAGTGCGAAAGATTTAAATGGACAAATCAAAAAAGGAACAATTATCGCAGAAAATGACCGTGAATTTAATGAAAAAATGCACGAAAAAGGTTTGTTTGTAAGTGAGTACAAGAAAATTGCTTCAGATGACGAAAACAAAACAGTACACAAATTTAAAACCAAGGAATTGGCGTTTAATAGTAGACAATTAAGTGCCATGCTTTCTTCTGGTTTGACTCTTGTCAAGTCTATTGACATTTTGTGTAAAGAGCAAGAGAGTGAAAAAGCTAAAAATATCTGGAGAGATATTTATGAGCAGGTTCAAAAAGGAGAATCGTTCTCTGCTGCATTAGAAATGCAGAGTGGTGCGTTCCCACCATTCTTCACAAGTATGGTAAATGCAGGTGAGAGTAGTGGTTCTTTAGATGTTGTAATGAAAAGGTTATCAGAACACTATGCAAAAGAAAATAAAATGAATAACACTATAAAAGGTGCACTTATTTATCCAACAATTTTATTTATATTAACTATTGCAGTTGTAATAATTATTTTTACATTTATTATGCCTACATTTAAAGGAATGTTTAATGAAGAGAATCAGATGCCATTTTTAGCATCAGTGTTGATGGCTATAAGTGATTTCTTAGTAAAACGATGGTATCTAATTGTTGTAGCTGTTATAGGTTTGATTATGGGTACCATATATGCGTTAAAACAGCCACAGGTAAGATATAAAATTGATACCATGCTTATAAAAGGTCCTCAGTTTGGTCCACTTATAATTAAAATTTATACAGGTAGATTTTCACGTACACTATCGTCTCTTTATTCTAGTGGTATACCTATGGTTGAATGCCTGCAAAGATCCTCGGCTATATTAAATAACAAACATGTAGACGAAAAGTTTTTATCTGTTATAGATGAAGTAAAGCAGGGAGAACCTCTATCAGCAGCCATTCAAAGAACGGAAATTTTTGACTCAATGTTTTGTTCTATTATTTTCGTAGGAGAAGAGTCTGGTGCTTTAGATGATATTTTAGAAAAAACAGCAGACTATTATGAAGAAGAATCAGAGTCAGCGGTACAAAGACTTGTTGGATTACTAGAACCTATAATGATTATTTTCCTAGGTATAGTTATAGGTCTTGTTCTAGGAGGAGTATTCCCTGCTATCTACAAATCCTTTGAAGGAATTACCTAATAAATTAAAGAAATATGAGAAAAAAATTATTTTTAAAGACATAAAAAAGACACTAAAAATGGAGAGGTGGAAAATTAATGCTATCTTTTGATATAACAGATAGAAATATACGTATTATAAGAGGTGCAGAAAGCAATGGAAAAATAAAAATAAGCTCTGCTGCAACACTTAACTTAAATGAAGATTTGATAGTAAATGGTCATGCAAAAGATATCCCTGGACTAGCAACAAAAATAAACCAATGTTTAAAAACAAATAGAATGTTTGATAAAGAAGCTATAGTAAGTATTTCATCAAACTTAACTATATTTAAAGAGTTGGTTTTGCCAAAGCTAAAAGAAACTGATTTTGTAAAATCAGTTAAAGCAGAAATGCAAGCAGCCATGGGAATTGATGATACATATAGTATTTCTTATACTATAGTTGGAGAAACTGGTGAGGGCGATTTTGATAAAAAAGGTGGCTCATCTGGTGGAGCAGGAACTAAGTTAAGAATACTTGCAACAGCATGTCCATATGAAATTATAGACTGTTATAAAAAAGTTTTTTCTATGCTAAGTATAGGATTAAAATCTATAATGGTTGGATGTAACTGTATAACAAAAGTACTTTTATCAGACGATAGAATTATTTCTAAAATGCCACTTCTTGCTGTTCAAATAGACAACAACTTTTTAAGTCTTAACTTATATGAAAAAGGCCAATTATCATTCTCAAGATTTGCATCAATAGATGCTTCTGACTATGATAATTCAGCTGACTATGTTTATGAAGCTGTAAATGAAAATATATTCCGTATGATGCAGTTCCAAAAAAGTAGAAGTTCTCAAGATCCAATTAGAAACGTTGTTTTTTATGGAGATACAAAGGAGTATGTAAGACTAACTAGAGATTTAGAGCAAATGGATATAAACACTAGTGTTATTACTGTTCCTAAAAACGTTTCAGGATATCAAAATCTAGAATTTTCAGTTTATGCAAATGCTATAGGTGCTATGTTTAAGAGAAATAAGGAAACTGAAAAAGTAAATTTCCTTGATTTTGCTGGCGGCGGCGGTTCTGTAATAAATACAAAAATACAATCCGACAATGCTTATTATGCAGTGTTAGGGCTTGCAACAGTGGGAACACTTTTGATTATGGGTGGTATTTTTCTTTTTGGATTTAGCTTACCAAATAAAAAAATAGAAAATAATATAAAGAAGTCAAAAGCATTTATTGATTCTCCTAAAACAGCAGAAGCATTAGCTAAAACAGATGCAAGAGAGGAATTATTAGGGAAAATAAATATTTATTATGATTCAGCTCAAGTTGCTACGAATGCTTTGATAACAAAACCATATTTATGGTCAGAAGTTTTAAATACCATGGAAAATACTATTAAAGCTTCGTCTAATGAATTAGGAATTCCAGATACACAAACAGTAGTATATGAAGTTGCATACAAAGGTGGATTTTTTAATTTAAAAATCCAGTGCCCAGCAACTAAAGAAATGACTCCTAAATTGCCAGCGTTTATTGTTCAAAAATTAGAAGAAACTGATTATTTTTATGATGTTGAGTATGTTGGATATAAAATTATTCAAAGTAAGATAGCAGAAGGACAAGAAGAAAAAATGGCGGAATTTGAAATAATTCTAAAGTTAAAAGGTGAAGAAGTTCAAGATGAAGTCCTTTCTAAAATGTTGGAGATTTCAGGAGGAAAAATTAAATGAAATTAAATTATAGAGATAAGATAATACTATTGATTTTTATTGTAATAGCAATAATTATTGTTTTTGTAGCATGGCCTATAAGAACAACTAAAGAAAAAATCAAAGAAAATACAGTAAGATATGAGAAATTAGAAAAAGAGGAAAAAGAAAAAAGAGATAGAATTGAAAAGGTTAAATTTTACAACAAAAAAATAGAAGAAACTTATGAACTTGCACTTCCTTTAGCAGATAACTTTATAGAGCCAATGGAACCTTATAAGAGAGATCAGTTTATGCAGAAGTTTTTTGATGAAAATAATGCAGAGATTATAGGGTCTTACGAGGTTAAGCTTTCAGAAGCAACAAGTTTAGAATACTATGCTTATACTCCACATGTTGTAATTTATCCTATTTTAGAAGCAGCAGATATGAACGGCACATTATTGATGGAAAATGATGCTGAAAGTGCATACTATTTATATAGAGCACTACAATCAACAAATATAAAACCACAAGATGTAGAAGTATCTTCACTAAAAACAGTAGCAAAAGTAAAAAGGGAAGACTTGGCTAAATTTTTAGATGCAGTAAAAAATGCTGAAAAAGGTAAAGGTATTAGAGTTGTTGAAATGGGGATAAAAGACTATACATTTGGTAAAAATGCCGAAAATGGAGAAGATAGTGGTTATGCTTCAGTAGAGTTACTCATTGAGTTCTATTCAATGCAAAAAATACAAAAACCAAATTTAGACTAATTTATGTCTTGACACATGAAAGGTGGGCTTTGACATGGGAATATTAAATAAAAAATTCAGAAAACAACTAAAAGGCTCAGTATTATTAACAGTAGTTTGCGTTATGTTTGTTATGCTTATAATTGTAACAGCAACTTTGACTTTGGCGGCAAATGCCAGCAATAGAGCGTTTGCTGATTATCAAAAAAATCAAGCAACTTATACAGCACGCTCTGTTATAAACAAAACGATTGAAA
>JAEXNS010000248.1 GCA_023439605.1 Bacillota bacterium
TTTAAAGTGGGAACAATAGGGCTCGAACCTATGACCCTCTGCTTGTAAGGCAGATGCTCTCCCAGCTGAGCTATGCTCCCACATTTAAAAACTTTCAGTCATCATTTAGCACCATGACTTCCAGCGACTTAATTATTTTAACATATATCATTTATAAAGTCAACAGTTTTTTAAAATAAAATTTATATTTATTGAAAAACATATTTTTATCACAAATCAGCACGCAATTTATAGTAGATTTAAACAAATACAATGAACTAAAATGTTAAAATTCCGCCCCCTAAAGGTAAGGTTTGGATTTTACATGAATTTCAAATCTGCAGAGTTGACTGGGCTTTCTGGTCAATATAGTCAACTTAAGCAAATTGCTGATGCAATTTATGCGGCTCCGCCTCAAACTCTGCTTCTTTTTCTATCGCAAAAAGAAGCAAAAAAGCTCTTAAAGCATAAGGATTTCACTTTCTGTGGAAAGCGACCAAGGGCGTTGCCCTTTGGAAACCTACGATTTTTTGAAAAAAATCGATTAAAACTTTAACTTTTTTCTAAGTTTACGATATTGACCTGCAGTAAAACACCTACACCTTATATGTATTTCCTAATATTAACCCCCAAAATCAAAATCATGTTAATTATAGCTCTCCTCTGAAACCTTTGAGAACAAACGTTGAACCTCAAATCTCAATCCTTTATTTTCTTCGCTCATTAAATTTTCATCTATATTAATAATTTTTTCAGAAAGTTCTTTCGTTATATTAATCATTTCTATATCATTTAATAAATCCGCTATTTTTAGTTTAGGTAATCCATGTTGTTTGTTACCAAAAAAATCACCGGGTCCTCTTAATTTTAAATCTTGCTCTGCTATTTCAAAACCGTCTAGCATTGTACTCATGATTTTCAATCTTTTGGTAGTCTCCTCACTTGGATTATCAGTCACTAGTATACAATAACTACTTTTATCTCCTCTACCAACTCTTCCTCTCAACTGATGCAGCTGAGATAACCCAAATCTATCTGAACTTTCTACCATCATTACAACTGCATTCGGAACATCTACACCCACTTCAATTACTGTTGTACTTACAAGAATATTTAAATTATTTTCTTTAAAATTTTGCATTACCAGATTTTTTTCAACTGAATTCATTTGTCCATGAAGAACACCAATTTTATAACCCTTAAAAAATCCATTTTCTATATTTTGAGCATATGATAATACAGAATTAATATCATTTTCATTTTCCTCAATCATTGGACAAACAATATATGCTTGACTCCCCTCATCTATTTTTGACTTAATAAATTTATAAATTCTTTCTCGCAATTTCCCAGTAACCGCATAAGTTTCGATTGGTTTTCTTCCATGAGGCATTTCTTTTAAAATAGTTATTTCCAAATCACCATATATAATAAGTGCTAAAGTACGTGGAATAGGAGTAGCAGACATAATTAATTTATGAGGAAAGTTTGCTTTTTGTGCCAAACTTGCCCTTTGAGAAACCCCAAAACGATGTTGTTCATCTGTGATTACTAAACCTAAATTTTTAAACTGAACATTTTTTTGAATAATCGCATGAGTACCAACAATAATATCATATTCGCCATTTTCTATACTGTTAGTGATTTGCTTTTTTTTTAAATTTGCAATAGACCCTGTCAAAAGACAAATTTTCATATCAAAATTCTTAAAAAAATTCATTAAGGTTTTATAGTGCTGAGTTGCCAAAATTTCAGTAGGAGCCATAAGTGCACTTTGGTATCCGTTTTTAAAAGAAAAGTACATTGAAGCCGCTGCAACTACTGTTTTTCCGCTTCCCACATCACCTTGGAGTAATCTGTTCATAGGTACTTGACTACATAAGTCTTTACATATTTCTTCTATAGCATTTTTTTGAGAAGTAGTCATTGTAAAAGGTAAGTTTTCTGAAAATTCATCTATAGATATTCTTTCATCCATTACACTTCCTGTTTGCGAATGATTTCTAATTTTAAACATTTTCATTCCCAATTGTAAAGTTAACAATTCATCAAAAGCCAGTCTTTTTTTTGCCATTTCTAATTTCAATTCATCTTCTGGAAAATGTATATTTTTTAAAGCACATATCATATCATTTAGATTATATCCTAAAATTATTTTTTCAGGCAGTACTTCAAATTTTTCTTTATCCAGTATATTTAAAGCTTCCTTTACATTTGTTTGAATCATTGTACTAGTCAAACCAGCAATAAGTGGATATATAGGCAGTATCAAAGATTCTGAATGTACATCCAGTATATTGGGAGACATCAATTCTTTTCTCCATAAATTTCCCATTACTTTCCCATAAAAATAATACTCTTCAGTTTCATTAAGCTTATCGAAAGCAAAGTTATTATTATAAATAACTATAGTAATTTCTCCTGAAAAATCTTCTGCAATAGCTTTATATATAACCAAACCTTTCCTTATAAATTGTTCAGGAAATTTTTTTACTATTTTAGCCTTTACAACATTTGTATCATTTAAACTTAAATCAGCAATAGGAATAGGTTTCGAATAATTTATATAATTTCTAGGAAAATAATACAACAAATCAAATGGTGTTGCTATATTTATCTTTTCATATAGTTCTTTTCTTTTTTTCCCTACGCCATTTAATATACTTATATTTTTCAGTAAATTTGTCATTTTTAGTTTATATCCTTTATTAAACTATCATTCAACAGAAATAATGTAGTAATATACTGGTTGTCCACCATTTATCAACATTATTTCTATCTTGTTGTTGAACTTTTGATTTAAAAAATCCTTTAATTTTTCTGCATTATCTCCAGTTACATCTGAGCCATAAATTAAAGTTATAAAAGAAGTATCGTGTTTAACCAGTTTCTTAACCAATCTATATGTTATTTTAAATAAATCACTATCTGGAAAAGCTAATTTTCCATTATCTAAAGCAATTAATTCACCTTTTTTTATTTTTTTACCTTCGTATTCTGAATCTCTTGCCGCAAATGTTATAAGTCCAGTAGAAACTTTTTCAAAAGCTTTTGTCATTTCAATCTTATTTTCAGAAAAGTCAACGGAATCATTAAACGCAAGCATTGCCGATATTCCTTGTGGAATTGTTCTTGTCTGCAATACACATACATTTCTATCAGAAAGCTTTATTGCTTGTTCGGCAGACATAATTATATTTTTATTATTCGGTAAAACAAAAATATTTTTTGCTGGTGTTTTCTGAATTGCTTTTAATATATCCTCGGTAGATGGATTCATAGTTTGGCCACCAGATACAACCAAATCAACCCCTAAGTCTTTAAACATTTCTTCTAGGCCCTTTCCAGCTGCAACCGCTACAAATCCATAATTATTTTCAGGATATACCGAAGGAGTGTCTTGGTTTTTATTGAGTTTAATTTCCTTAACTTTTCCATCATGTTGTACTTTCATATTCTCAATCTTAGGTAAATTTACATAGCCATAATTCAACGCCCGCTCTAAAGCTTTTCCTGGATTATTTGTATGCAAATGTACTTTTATTATATCATCATCATCTACAACTATTACGCTATCTCCAATTGTTTCAAAGTATGCTCTAAGTTTTAAAAAATCCATATTTTTTTTATTTTTAGTTATTAAAAACTCTGTACAATATGCAAATTTAATTTCTTCAGTATTTATTTCAACTGCATCTACTATTGTTTTTTCTATTTTATTACTTGTATAGTTTCCTAAAGCTTCTCCATTAAATATTTTCAACATCGCTTCATAAATAACTAAAAGTCCCATCGCGCCAGCATCTACAACACCCGATTTTTTTAAAATAGGAAGTAATTCTGGAGTATTATCAAGAGATTTTTTTGTTTCCTTACATATTTCAGTCCAAAACGTGCTTAAATCCTTTATTTCTGTTGAAATAACTTGAGCTTTTAAAGCTGCTTCTTTTGCGACTGTTAAAATCGTGCCTTCTGTTGGTTTCATAACAGCTTTATAAGCCGCATTTACACCTAGCTCCATGGCATTTGCAATGTTTTCGGTTTCCGCAACATCAATACCGCTAAATCCTTTTGCTAAACCTCTAAAAAGCAGTGATAAAATAACACCTGAATTTCCTCTAGCACCCCTAAGCAATGCTGAAGCTGTTATATCAGCAATTTCACATAATGGCAAATCATCTTTTAAAAGTTCAAGCTCTGATTTTGCCGCTTTCATAGTCATAGACATGTTGGTACCTGTATCTCCATCTGGAACAGGATATACATTTAGTTCATCTATTTGTCTTTTATTATTTTCAATATTCACTGCTGCCGATATAATAGCATCACGAAATATTTTCCCAGTTAACAATTTATTCACCACCTCATCTTTGTTTATTAAATAAATATATTTTCTATAAATACATTAACTTTTTTAACTTTAATTCCAGTTGATTCTTCAACTGCATATTTCACTTTATTGGTAAGACTTTCTACTACAGCAGATATTTTTACACCCATAACTACAGTTATGTGGAGGTCAATAAGTAAAAAATTATTTTTAGTATTTATAATAACACCTTTTCTTTGTGCTTCATTTTTGCTTAATATTGATTTTATACTCTCCTTTAAATTAGAAAAACTCATATCTGATACACCATAGCAATCTGATACAACATCCCAAATTAAATCAACCATATACTTGTTTGAAATATTGATTTTTCCTATATGATTTTCAACAAAAATCATAGTTACTCCTCCTCTTTTAACAATAAACATTTATCTTTTGCATTTTTAGAATTTATATTTAACAATAAAATAATTATATCATATTTAAAAGTTTTTTACAATGTATTACCATTGATTTTACTGAAAAATATGATAAAATATAAATGTATAGAAATTTATACATTTATATTAATTTTAGATAGGAATATTTATAAAATGAATTTACTTTTTATTGGAGATGTTGTCGGAAAAAATGGATGTGCATTTATAAGACAAAAACTCCCTTCTATTAAAAACAAATATCAAATAGACATTACAGTTATAAATGGTGAAAATTCTGCACAAGGAAATGGAATTTCAAAAGAATCAGCAGAGGAACTGTTAAATTACGGTGCAGACGTAATTACTACCGGTAATCATGCTTTTAAAAAGAAAGATGCATACGACATATTTCAAAAAGACACAATTTTAAGGCCTGCAAATTATCCTGAAGGATGTATTGGGAAAGGCGTGTGTACATTAGACTTTGGAGGATTTACAGTTGCAATTGTAAATTTAATGGGTACTGTTTTTATGGAGCCTCTAGATAACCCTTTTTTTTGCATAGATAATATTTTAAATGATATAAATACAAAAAATATTTTTTTAGACTTTCATGCAGAAGCATCAGCCGAAAAAAAAGCAATGGGACATTATTTGTCAACTAGAGTAACTGCAGTTTTAGGAACTCATACACATGTACAAACTTCAGACGAAATAATACTCGAAAACCATACCGCCTATATAACAGACGTAGGAATGACAGGTCCAGAGTTATCTATTTTAGGAGTACAAACCGCAGAAGCATTAAAAAAATTGAAATATAAAACACCCTTTAAATTTTATGAATCAAATTCACCATGTTTTTTAAATGCAGTGGTAGTGAATTTTGATACTAAGACAGGTAAAAGTTTAAAAATAGAAAGATTGATTGTAAGATAAATCCTTTTATTTAAAATTAACCATTTAAAACCCTATTATTCCCTTCAAAACTGACACTTATGCTGAATATTGAATATACTTTATATGTTAATATTAACAAAAATTAATAACCTCTATTGCAATTAAAAAATATATATTGTATAATGTAAACATAACCGAGCATTTTTTTACTATATAATCTGTAGGAGGTTTTAATTTTGGAAATTTTAAAAGTTTCATCACATTCATCACCAAATTCTGTTGCAGGAGCAATTGCAGGCGTTATAAGAGAGAAAAAAATAGTTGAGGTTCAAGCAGTAGGTGCTGGTGCTGCAAATCAAGCTATAAAGGCTATAGCTATAGCTAGAGGATATTTGGCACCTATCGGAGTAGATTTAATATGTATTCCTGCATTTACTAACATTACTATTGATGGCGAAGAAAGAACAGCAATTAAATTGATATGCGAACAAAGATAAATAGCAATAATTTTTTATTTTAAATTGAAAATTGACATTTTAATGGAGTTGAAATTTGTGATACGCTGAATTTTAACTCCATTAAACATGTTTGAAGGAGGTTTTTATGCCAAATCCTTATTTACCAAATCATGAGTATATCCCAGATGGAGAGCCAAGGTTGTTTGGAGATAGAGTATATATATATGGTTCCCATGACTTGTTTGGATCAGATTCATTTTGTGACTATAAACTAAAAGTTTGGTCTGCTTCTATAGAAAATCTTTCTGATTGGGTTTGTCATGGTGATATATTTCATACTAGGGATGACGAAGATCATAAATCAGATATAAATTGGTCAACAGATCAATTATTTGCACCAGATGTAGTAGAGAAAGATGGGAATTACTATCTTTTTGCGTATATAGTAGGAACAAAAGGCTGTATTGCAGTTAGTGATAAACCAGAAGGACCTTTTAAACTCCTATCTCAATATTTGTACAATAAACCTATGGATAAAAATGAATCTTTTTTAAACAACGGTTCATTTATAGATCCTGGCGTTCTTATAGACGATGATAAGGCTTATGTTTATTGTGGGTATTTATATTCTTATATGGTCGAATTAGATTTTAATGATCTATACAGAGTAATCGATGACACATATATAGAAAACATAATTCCAGTCGATGAGCCTTTTAATTTTTTTGAAGCATGTTCTCCTAGAAAAGTCGGAGATACATACTATATGATTTATTCACCTAAAAGAAGTAGTACATTGGTTTATGCAACAAGCAAATCACCAACAGGCCCTTTTGAATATCGTGGTGTTATTATTGATAACGGTATTGACTATCCTGGCGGTAACAATCATGGCTCAATATGCAAAATTAAAAATCAATGGTATATTTTTTATCATAGAATGACAAACGGCACTATAATGTCTAGACGTGGTTGTGTAGAGAAAATTAATATTTTGCCCGATGGAACCATACCTCAAGTATGCATGACATCACTAGGATTTGATAACTCACTTTCACCATATAAAATTACTCATGCAGATATAGCTTGCGTTTTAAAAGAAGGCTGTATAATAAC
>JAEXNS010000106.1 GCA_023439605.1 Bacillota bacterium
GTTATAGAGGCACCAAAAGAAACTCAAAAAGAACAAGTAGAAACTGTAAAAGCGAAGAAGTTTAACTATTTTGATTTAGAAAAAATCCCTTCTGATTTTTTTAAAAATGAAAAAACTTTAGATTATATTTTAGTCTACAGTAAGTTATACATTGTAGAAAATGAAAATATATATTTCACCGAAAAAAAGGAATATATACTGAATTTTCTTAATAGTGATATTAAAAAAAGAACATATTTAGCCAAAGAAAGTTATAAATATGCTTTTGAAAATAATGTTGAATTGAAAAATTTGATTTTTGATGTTGAAATAGCTGGATATTTATTAAATCCATCTTCAACAGAATATAGCATAAAAAATCTTTCAGAAGAATATAATTTAAACTATTATGAAGATGATTATGAAAATCAGGATGTAAAAAATATTTCTGCACTATGTGATAAGTTAAATGATGAAATAGAAAAATTAAATATGGCAGAATTATTTAATAACATTGAAATGCCATTAATAGAGGTGTTGGCATCTATGGAACTAAAGGGAATAAAAATAGACTATCAAGGTATAGAGGATTTCGGGAAAAAGCTTGTTTTAAATATAGAAGAATTAATTACCCAAATACACAAACTGGCTGGTAGGGAATTCAACATATCGTCTCCAAAACAGCTTGCAGAAGTATTGTTTGTGGATTTTGGCTTAAAAGGTACCAAAAAAACTAAAACAGGATACTCAACAAATGCAGAAGTTCTAGAAGCATTAAGAGATAAACATCCAATTATAGATTTGATTTTACAGTATAGACAAATAACAAAACTTAATTCAACATACGTGGAGGGGCTTTTAAAAACAGTTGCTGAAGATGGAAGAATTCACACTTGTTTTAGACAAACAGAAACAAGAACAGGAAGAATATCTTCAATAGAACCAAATCTTCAAAATATTCCGGTGAGAACTGAATTAGGAAGAAATATGAGGAAATTTTTTGTTTCTGAAAACGGTAAAGTATTACTAGATGCAGATTACAATCAGATAGAACTTAGAATAATGGCTCATGTTAGTAATGATGAAAATATGAAAAATGCATTTTTAAATGATATGGATATACATACAGTGACCGCTTCACAGGTATTTAATTTGCCATTAAATATGGTTACTTCGTCTATGAGAAGTGCGGCGAAAGCTGTAAATTTTGGGATAATATATGGTATAGGCTCTTTTTCTCTATCAAAGGATATAAATGTAACTGTTTCTGAAGCGGATAGGTATATAAAAAACTATCTGCGTAATTTCTCAAAAGTTGAGGCGTTTATGAAAAATACCATTGATACAGCAATTGAAAATGGATATGTTACAACCTTTTTAGGGAGAAGAAGATATATACCGGAGTTAAAATCTTCAAATAAAATTGTGCAAGCTGCTGGAAAAAGAATTGCAATGAATACTCCAGTACAAGGTGCGGCGGCAGATGTAATAAAAATCGCTATGATAAAAGTCTATAAGAGATTAAAAGAGGAAAATTTAAATGCAAATCTTATTTTGCAAATTCATGATGAACTGATAATTGAGTCGGAAATAAAAGATGCTGAAAAAGCTGCAATTATATTAAAGGAAGAAATGCAAAATGCATGTTTGCTGAGCATACCATTGACTGTAGATGTAAACAAGGGAGATAGTTGGTATAATGCAAAAGGTTAATATAGAGTTATGTAAGATGGAAGATGTAATTCATTTAGTGGAAATGGAGAAGAAATATTTCTCTGAACCTTGGTCTGAAAAATCATTTATATCAGAAATCCAAAATAAAACTTCTATGATTTTAGTGGCTTTTTTAAATGAAATTATTGTTGGTTATATCGCTTTATCTTATGTTATAGATGAGGTTAATATAAACAAAATTGTTGTAGAAGAAAATATGAGAAATATGGGGATAGCAACATTTTTATTAAATGAAATTGAGTTTAAATTATATAATAAAATAAAATATATTCATCTTGAAGTAAGAGAAAGCAACGAGCCAGCAAAGGGGTTATATTTCAAAAATGGTTATGATATAGTTGGTTTAAGAAAAAACTTTTATAGTTTGCCTACAGAAAATGCTGTTTTAATGACAAAAATACTATAATAAAATAAACTCAAGTTTTTAATGATAAAAAAACTTGAGTTTATTTGTTTGCTGTAATTTAACAACTATTCATGTGGATAAATAGAAGTTTATTTGTTACTATTCAGCCATATGTTTAAGGCAGAGATGTTTTACCGAAGGTCCAGGACGACCAGAAAGCCCGGTCGACTCCGCAGAGTCGAAAACACCCTACAAAATCGTAAACTTTACCTTTTCGGCTGATTAGCGGCTAAATAGTAGAATGTATATTATTTATTTGTAACAATATAAGGTGCAATAGTACTGCACATTTGAGGAAGAGGCATGGTTTGAAGCCATATTTTACCTGGTCCTGTTACTTTGGTGTTAAACAAACCTTCTCCACCAAAAACCATATTTTTAAGTCCTTTAACTTTTTCAATAGATATACCTACTGTTGTTTCCATTGCAGCAAGATAACCTGTATCTATAAGCATAACTTCGTCTTTTTTCAAAGTATATTCTACAACACTTCCGTCAATTTCCAAGAAGACATAGCCGTTTCCAGAAAACTTTTGCATTATAAAACCTTCTCCACCAAAAAATCCAGCACCTATTTTTTCTTGGAAAAATATTTCGAAAGTAACATTTGATTCAGAAGCTAAAAAAGCCTTTTTCTGAGCTACAATAGAATTTCCAGCTGAAACTTGCATAGGTAGGATAGTTCCTAAAAAGCTAGATGCAAATGCTATATGACCATCTCCGCCTTTTGCTGTGTAAATGTTTTGGAAAATAGATTCACCAGAAATTGCTCGGGAAAACATTTTTCCTATACCCCCACCTGCGTTGGTTGACATCTCCATATTCGGTGACATCCAACACATAGCGCCTTTTTGACATACCATAGATTCACCTGAACTAACATCACAAGTTAATACTGGGAATGGGTTTCCTTTAATTTCAAATTGCATAACCATACCTCCGTTAATTTTATATTATTAACCCTTTTAAAAGGGAAAATTCAAGAAAAAACATTATGTTTATATTATCGGCAGTTTTAATATTTTGTTAATTTCAAAAATTACGTTACTATTCAGCTAAAGTTAAAGTTTACTGTTTTGCAAGGGGTTCGACTCTGCTAAGTCGATGGAACTTTCCACTCACCTTGGACCTTCGGTAAAACATCTCTGCCTTATACATGGCTGAATAGTAACAAATTTACAGTAGTTTTTCAAAATCATCCAAACTTACAGGACCATAGTAGAAATAACCTTGTGCCATCGAACAGTCAGATGTAATTAAAAATTCAGATTGTTCCTCAGTTTCTACACCAACTGCAACGGATTTTAAATTTAGTTTTTTTGTATAATCAATTATTTCAGTAACGATAGGAGAAGTGTCTTCAATATTATTATTTGAAAAAAACTGTCTGTCAAGCTTTATAGTATCAATAGGGAGAAGCTTTATTAGTTTGAGTGATGATAGACCAGTTCCAAAGTTGTCAAGAGAAATATTAAATCCTTTTTGTTTAAGGGAGTTAATGATTATTAGTAGTTTATCTAGATTTGGAATTACAATATTCTCTGTTATTTCTATTTCTATCATTTTTTTAGGGATTTTATAAAAATTAATTATACTTTCGAATTCCTCTTCAAAATTATTTTGCAAAAGGGTTATTTTGGATATATTTAAAGATATATTTTTTATAATTAAGCCTTTATCTAGCCAGTTTCGTAATCGACTAAAAAGACGCTTATACACATAAAAATCTATTTCTGCCATGTATCCGTTTTTTTCAAATAAGGAAATGAAATCATATGGATAAAAGATGTTATTGTTATCATCAATCCATCTTACAAATGTTTCAGCATTTACAATTTTTTTTGTTTTTAAATCATAAATAGGTTGCAAATAAACTTTAAATTCATTGTTTAAAAGTGCTTCAGCCATATTTGCTTCAAGTATTTCATTTTTGCACTGTTTTTCATACAAATAATCATTAAAAGTAGCAGTTTGAACTTCATATAAATCCTTACTTTCAGCCATTGATTTCATGGCAGTATGGGCATTATCTATACAGTAATTTATAGAATAATCTTCAGGGGTAATATGATAAATGCCATTGACAAAGCATAAATCTAATCTATTGTACTTGTTTTTTAATAATGCATGTGTGGATTTAAGTGACACTTGTATTCTTGTCAGCAACTTATTTAAATCAGAATATTTATAAAATACTATAAATTCAGAACCTTTTACTCTGCATATAAATTCTTCTTTATTTAAACTAGCTTTTAATTCACCAGCAAACAATTTTAAAATTTCATCTGCTGCTTTAAAACCAATTTCAGAAAGAGCGTCTTTATAGTTTATTATATTTATATATAGCACACTAAAATTATCGGTTTTTTTATTTTGTAATGCTTTATTGCAGTCAATCGTGAATTTTTCAAGTGTTGATATATGCGTTAACTCATCTACATCAGTACTATCTATTGTACTCAATGTAGCATCTTCCCATACTAAACAACATAATTTTTTTTCATTTTCATTTTTGAAATAATTACTGGATACTTTATAATAGTTTGAATTGTTTTCTAAATGATGATTTTTTACATTTAGTGAAAATTTCAAAGGACAATCTTTACATGGTGATTTTTGATTGGCTATTATTTTATAACAAAAATTTTGAGAAGAAATATTTTCATTTATAGCATTGTTTTTTGTATTATAAATTAACCTATAATTTTCAGGGTCTACAACATAAGAAATAGAATCAATAGAAGATAGTATTTTTTGAGCATAATTAGAAATCAGATTTTTTGATATACTGGTGTTTGATTTGTTTATATATAGTTCAATTATTTTACTTACTAGGGATAAGATGCTTACAATTTCGTCAGACCAATTCCGACTATCATTACAATCTTCAAAAGATATAAATCCATTAAATTTGCCATTTGTATAAAACCCTTTTTGTATAAATGATTTAACAGATAGTTGAGTCCATAATTCTCGTTCTTCAAAATATTCAAAATCTGAAATATCATTTATAACAAAATAATCAGATGAGTAAAATCTATTTTCAAGTTTACTAATATTTTGTGTTATTATTTTTTCCACGCCATATTTGTTTTCTGTATTGTCCCAAATTATAAAGGAGTTTGTACTTGCTGATAGTATATAAATGCGATTTAAATTATAGAATGAACCAATTTCGGAAATAATGGATAAAAGAGGGCTCTCGTTTGGGGAGGAAGATATTAAAGAGTTAAATAGGAAATTAATTAGATTTTTTTCTAAATGAGTTATGTCACTTAAAGGTGTTTTAGTACTCAAATAAGGAGAAATGCTATTTTTATAGATATAATAAGAATTATAGCCTATATTTTTAGCTTCTTGAAGTGCTGTTTTTGCATTTAAATAGAGTAACTTAAATGTATTTCCGTTATGGGGGAAAACAGAAACTCCAACATGGGTGTTTAGGG
>JAEXNS010000108.1 GCA_023439605.1 Bacillota bacterium
CCTGTACATAATCCTCCAGGGCCTGAGAAAAGGTCAATACTTACTAAACAAAAATGCTCATTCTTCATTCTTTCAATTAGGCTTTGATTCATTATTTACATCCTCACTTTTATTTTCATGAATTACTTCAACTATGTCATCTATATTACATGAAAGTGCGTCACATATTTTTGCTATTATCTCACTGTTTACATTCTGCCCTTTTCCTAATTTTGTGAGTGAAGCAGAGCTTATGGCGGCTTTTTTACATAGCTCATTTTTCTTCATGTTTTTATCAATCAGTAACTTAAATAATCGTTTGTAAGATAACGGCATGCAAATAACCTTCTTTCACAATTCATAAATCATATTATACATAAATATGATCGTTTTGTCAACAATAATCTTGTGTTCGCAATATTAATTGTGAAAATTTGAAAATTTTCAAAAAAATACTTTTTACGGAATATAAAAAATTATTGAATTCCCAAATTATAAATGATATAATTAAAACTTAAAGAAAAAAGTTCAGTATTAATTATTTTATATAAAAGGGATGGTAAATATGAAGAAGACAATTATGTTTGATTTTGATGGAACTCTTGCAGATTCAAAAGATGTAGCGTTTAAAATATATAATGAATTGGCAGAGGAACATAATTATAAAAAAATTAAAAAATCTGAAATTCCAGAAATAAGTAGAGCTTCAATTATTGAAAAATGTAAAATGTTAAATGTACCAAAATTTAAATTGGCATTTTTATTTTATGAAGCAACTAAGAGATTTAAGGAACATATCTTAAATATTAATTTATTTGATGGAATTAAAGAAGTTGTAGATATTTTGAATAATGAGGATTTTAATCTAGCCGTTGTTTCCTCAAATTCAGAGGATGCGATAAAAGAAATATTACAAAGAAACGATGTTCATGTTTTTACAAATATATTTTCATCAAAAAATCTTTTTGGTAAGCATAAAACAATCAATAATTATATCAAAAAAAATAATCTCAAACGAGAAGATATTATTTATGTTGGCGATGAATTAAGAGATATAGATTCATGTAAAAAAAGTGGAGTAAAAATAATTTCTGTGTCATGGGGATTTGATTCGCCTGAATTGCTTATGAACAACAAGCCGGATTATTTGGTGAATACTCCAAGAGAAATTGTGGATATAGCAAAGGGGATAGTATAATTAAAAAGATATGGTTACGTAACCATATCTTTTTCTTTTTTTAATAAAAGTTTAATTCCAAAATAAATGATTATAGATCCAACTATTATATTTAAGACGTTCATTATATTATCTGATAAAAATACTCTTATTGTAGTGCCTAAAAAAGCTATTGTTGTTAGAAAAATAATAGTCGATAGAACACATCCTAAGCCGAAATAAAATATTTTTGATTTAGTATAGTTTTTTTCAATTACTTGTGTAGACAAAACACCACTCCAAAAAATAATTGTTAATGGGTTTGAGGCGGTTAATAATAACCCTTGAATGAAAATATTCTTACCATTTATATTTGCAAATAAATTTATACTAGGTAGTAATGAAATATCAAAAGATTCAAATATCATATTTGCACCGAATAAGGTCAAAATTATCATTCCAAAAATTTTTATTGATTTTTTTATATGATTATTTTTCATGATATTCCCAACGCCAAGTGCAGATAAAATTATATAAAATGCATCTACTAAACTTATGGATAGCATTAACAACAACCCCATAATAAAACCATGTTTTGCCGAAGTATTGAATACCATTAAACACATAGGTCCTATTGCAAATTGCAGTAACATGCCAAACTTTAAGCCGTCAATTATCATGATTACAACTCCTTAACATTTATTTATAATAAAATTATATAGTTTAAAAAGCTAAAAATCAAATATTTATTATAAAAATTTTTATATTTGTAAGATTGCTGTAAGAAATATATGATATTATGTTATTATTCAGTTATATGTATAGGGCGGAGGTGTTTTAGCGAAGGTCCAAGTCGACCAGAAAGCCTGGTCGACTCCGCAGAGTCGAAAACCCTGCAAAACCGCAAACGTTACCTTTAGAGGCTGAATAGTAACTATATTATACTAAATATAAAGTTAGAATTTTAATTGGAGGGTGATTTAAATGAAAAAATGTATAATTTCTTTGGAGAATTTAGTGAAAGTTTATGGGGCAGGTGAAACAGAAATAAAGGCACTTGATGATGTTAATTTAGATATTAATGAAGGGGAGTTTATAGCTATTACCGGAGAATCTGGCAGTGGTAAATCAACATTATTAAATATGATAGGTGGACTTGATAATTTGACATCTGGCAAAATTCTTGTTGATGGTGAAGACATTTCAAAACTAAATGACAATGAAATAAGTATTTACCGCAGACGTAAAACGGGATTTATTTTTCAATACTATAATCTTATTCCTATTTTAAACGTTGAAGAAAATATAACTATGACTTTGGATTTAGATGCAAAAAAGGTGGATATGAATTTTTTTAAGGAAATTGTTTCTGCATTTAAATTGGAAAATAAACTTAAGTCATATCCAAGTCAACTTTCAGGAGGTCAACAACAGAGGGTGTCTATTGCTAGAGCGATGATTACAAAACCACTTATTATTCTTGCAGATGAACCAACTGGAAACTTAGATACAAAAAACGGTGAAAATATTTTTGACCTTTTACAAACGGCAGCACATAAGTATAATCAAACCTTGGTTGTTGTAACACATAACGAGCAAATAGCAATGAAAGCACAGCGTAGAATTTGTTTAGAAGATGGCAAAATTAAAGAGATTGTAACAGGGGGAATGTACAATGCTGAAGTTAATAAAGCTATCGTTTAAATATATGTATAGGCAAAAATCTAGAACTGTGTTAACTCTTATAAGTTTGATTTTAGGAGTTTATTTACTCACAGGAATAGGTTTTTTGGTGAGTTCAGTTATTAAAAGTGCACATAATTTGATTTTAGAAATTACAGGACCATATCATGTTGCTTTTTTTGAATTAAGTAAAGAGAATGCTGAAAAAATTCGGAATAATATAAACATAGAGGATAGTAAAATTACTTTATCAGATGATATTTGGAGTGGAATATATTATGATGATTTTGATTTTAATAAGCATTATCCAGTTGTAAAAATTAATGATAAAATTATAAATTATAATAGTGAAGATTATGGAATAAAAGACATAGACTATAACTATATACATGTAGATACAGCATCAAATTCATTTATGGATATGTATGCAGATAGTTTATTTTTAACTGGACATTCACCTGAAAAAGCTGGTGAAGTAGCTATTTCAAACATTCTTGCCCAAAGTGCAAATATTAAAATAGGTGATGAAATAAAAATTGATTTTTTGATAAATGAAATTTCACCCGAATCATATAAAGATATAGAAAAAATAGAGAATAAAAAGAAAGAAAATATATATTTTATTTACAGGGAAGTACAAGATAAGTTAAAATTCACCGGAGAAAGTAAGTTGATAAAAACAGTTAAATTTAAGGTTACAGGGATAACTGATTATGCAGGCAATGCTTATTTTATTCAACATGAATCCGAAAAGCAGTTTGATTCTGATAAATTAAATTATAATTTAAATGCTAAATTACATAAAAATATTGGTAATGACTTAACAGAATTATGTAAAAAAATGCTTGAAAGTGTTTCTATAAAAGTAGAAAACGAAGAAAATAGACAATTTCAATTTAATGACGAATTATTAATGATAGAAGGTCGTGGAGAGGAGTTTATGATTTTATTTAGCTCTGCTTTTGCTGTTATTTCATTGATTTTTATATTTTTCTTTTTTGTTGTTAGATTAATTATAGACAATGCTTTTGAACTCTCAACACAGGAAAGAATCAGACAATTTGGTGTACTTAGAACTATAGGAGCAAGTAAATTTCAAATTAGATTTGTAATTTTTATTGAAGCTCTAGTTTTAGCTGTGATTGCGGGAAGTATTGGTCTAACTATGGCGTTTTTTTCAGCTAAAATTGCAGTGAATGAAATAGTAAAACTAGGCGGAATTTACATAGATGATTTTGGGAAGAAAATTTCGTTTGAAAATTTTGAGGTATCATTCATGTGGAAAATAATGATACCGATTATTGCAATAAGTATTTATGGAATTTTTATTTCTGCTTATACTTCTGTTATGAAAATTGTAAAAGTATCTCCAGCAGAAACAATTAAGTATGGTAGACCATCACAAAATAAAATTAAAAATCATAAAAATAAATTATTTGGTTTTTCATATAACTTTGCACTTAAAAATATAAAAAGAAATAAGCTACAGTATATATTATCAGTTTTTTCTATGACTATTGGATTTGTAATATTTATTTTCTCATTTTCCGTTTCTATTAATACAAAAGAAGTAAAATTTACTGACAGGGAATTTCAAGGGGATATAAAAATAAGTTTTATGGATGATACTGATTATAAAAAAGGCTACGAATATTTAGAGGCAATAAAACCTTATTTAAAGGAAATTCAGTATGAAAAACGTATTGGGTTTAATTTGAAAACGGAAAATAAGGATTATCAAAAATATATGACAAAGAAGGCAATTGAACAAAATACATTTAATCATGATTTAACTCCAATATTGATAAGTACTATAAGTAGAGAAAATTTTCACAAATTAAAAGTTGATATGTCTTATGATGAATTCTTAGAAAGTGACGGGATTTTAATTTCTGAAAGTTCTAGTTATATCAATGCAAAAGAAAATGCAAATCCATATCAAAATATAATTACATACAAAATGATTTCAGATATAGACTATTTAAAAGGTAGCTATCAGATAGCAGAAAGTAAAAATGATATAAATATTGTAGGGATGTACTCTACAGATGAAGTTTTATTATTATCATCCAACTATACGTATAAAGCTGTAATTGCTGAGGAGAATTTTGAGAAAATAGAAAATTATTCTAATGGTGACTATAAAGATTTTACTCAATTTAGTGTGAAAATAATTGATGAAAATTATGATGAAATAATAAATATTTTATCCATTTTAGAAGATGAGTTAAATAATTTTATATACCAAGATAACTTTAAAGATATAAAAGTTTTAAATACCACAAGTAAAATAATAAATATAGTATTGACGTATATTTTGCTAACTTTAATTGGGGTTTTTGTTGTAAATTTCATAAACACTATTATAACAGGAATTACAAATAGAAAAAGAGATTATTTTATGTTACGTGCATGTGGCATGAACAAAAAGCAACTTGCAAAAGCTATATTCACAGAAGGCATGCTAATGATGTTAAACAGTATGATTGTTTCTTCCATATTATCAACGATTTTTGTAAATGGTTTCTTATTTTCTTCAATTTATTATTATGGTGGTAAGATTTATATTCCAATTGTACCTGTAGTTATTGCAGTTGTTTTTGCAATTTTGGTTGTGTTTATGTCTTCTATAGGCTATATATCAAAAATATCAAAAACTCCTATTTCCGAAGGTATAAGAGTTTTTGATTAATAATATTAATTTTATATGATAGAGATATGAAAATATGAGGTTTTACCTAAGGTCCAGGGCGACCGGAAAGCCCGGTCGACTCCGCAGAGTCGAAACTCCTGTAAAATCGTAATTAGTTGCTGAATATTAACAATCAAATTGCTGAGGCAATTTATGAGGCTCTGCCTCAAACTCCGCTTCTTTTTCTATCGCAAAAAGAAGCAAAAAAGCTCCTAAAGCATAAGGATTTCGCTTTCTGCGGAAAGCAACCAAGGGCGTTGCCCTTTGGAAACCTACGATTTTTTGAAAAAAATCGA
>JAEXNS010000125.1 GCA_023439605.1 Bacillota bacterium
CATTTTCAAATGATAGTGTTGGATATTTTCCACTTGTATTTTGTGTTGTTGTTTGTGTTGCAGCTGTTGTTGCAGCTGTTGTTTGAGTTGTAGTTTGAGTTGTGGTTTGTGTTGTTGTCACAACAGTTCCACCTGCACCAACCTTAATGCCTCCTGCTGTTGCTGTATTTACAGGAAAACTAAATTGATTTCCATCTGCAGAAACTGAAACTTTTATATCTGATACAGATATAGGATAATCTCCATCTTTTGCTGTAGATTTAATCTTTACATCAGCTTCTCCTATTAAACCATCTTTTGTTACTTCATTACGTCCTGAACCTGTGATAAACACAGCAATGTTGCTTGTTTTTGAAGCAACCCATGAACCAGTGAAATCACCTGAGAAAACGTCTACTAACTCAAATGCTGTAGAATCTAATCCTAATTTTAATTCGATTCCACTAATAGGAGTTTGGCCAACGTTTTTAACGTAAATCGGTAAAGTTACTGTATCTCCAGCATTTCCTGATACTTGACCTACTTCAACTGTTACTGTAGGAGAAATATCGGCTGCTTTTACTACAGTGTTTTGTGGTAATGTTTGTGGAACAAACGTTGTTACCATCATAGCTGCTACTGTAGTAGCTATTACTTTTTTTAGTTTTTTAAACACTTCTTTACACCCTCCATTTTTATTTTCAAATTCTGACATCTGTAGTTCTACATCAAACACAACAATAATGATTATATAATATTTAATTTTACAAGGATAAATATATATAATCATTAAAAAGATAATGCATAAGTATTAAAATATAAATAATGTATTAACTTAAATAAACATTAAATAATATTAAATACCTATCGAAATTTATATGCTATTATACACTTAATTTTGATGGTATTCTAAGGCAGTTCATTATTTACAGATTATCAATCTCGGATTTTGTTCTGCTATTATGGCTCGGCATTTAAATAATTTGACTTATATCTCTACTTGTCAGCGTTAAATATAATATTTCACCCCCTCATAATAACAAACGCTAATAAATGTCTGCCTTAGCCGCATAGAACGACAATAAGTTTTCTTATTATAGCAACTCCAAGCTACCACCTATTTACCCATATATACATAGCACTTATCTTTTCGAAATGTCAGATCTTTGAACAGAATATTATATTTGTATCAATCAAATGTAACGTAAATATTTTCTTAAAAACGTTAACAATCAACTGAAACATTTATTATTAAGTTAAAATAAACTTAATAAAAGCTAAATAATAAAAAAACCATCATTACTTATTCCGCTCATTAGAGGATTAGTTTTATCCCCAAAAGATGTTTTTACTCTTATGATTAATTATATCATATCTATTTTAATAAATCAAGATTTTAATACAAATTTAGTAATTAGAATTGCGTTAATAATCGCTATTTATATAGATTTTACATAAAGCTAATTTATTTTTTATTTATATAGCACAAAGTTTAATTAAAAATTCTAATAAAACAATATTTTTGTAATTAAATTTTATTTATTTCATTATATCACTTTAATTTCACATTTTCAATAATTTTTTATAAAAAAAAAAAAAATTTTTATAAAAAGATTATAAAAAAATCGATTTTTTATAATTAAAATTATTATAAGATTTTTTTTATTGTTTTTTATACCATTTTTATAGATTGCAAATAATTCATATTTATTATATAATAAATATATATAATAATAATTGGAGGATTAACATGAGTTATAAAAATGACTTTATCAAATTTATGAAGGAATGTGGTGTTTTGACTTTTGGGGATTTCACCTTAAAAAGTGGACGCAAAGCACCTTATTTTGTAAACACAGGAAATTATAAAACAGGAATGCAACTAGCAAAACTAGGTGAATATTATGCAGAATGTATAAAAGAAAATAATATTAACGCTGACACGCTATTTGGTCCAGCATATAAAGGAATTCCACTTGCCGTTTCGTGCAGTATAGCTTTGTATAACAAATATAATTTAGAACTCAATTACTGTTTTGATAGAAAAGAAGCCAAAGATCATGGTGAAGGTGGACTAATAGTTGGCAAACAATTAAAAGATGGCGAAAAAGTCATAATTATTGAAGATGTTATTACCGCTGGAACAGCAATTAGACAAGTAGTACCTATATTAAAAAATGCTGCTAATGTAGACATAGTAGCAATGATTATATCGGTAGATAGAATGGAAAAAGGAAGTGGTGAACTTTCTGCTGTTCAAGAAGTAAAAAAAGAATTTGGAATTGAAGTATATCCTATCGTAAATATAAACAATATTATCGATGCAATAAAAAATGATGTTATAGAAGGAAAAGAATATTTGGATAAAATGATAGATTACAGAAATCAATATGGAGTATAAAACAAAAAACGCCTTTAACTAGGCGTTTTTTGTTTTATTTGTTATTGCAAAAATAATATATAAAATTATTGAAAATCCAAAAGTAATAATTTGAATAAATAAAAAACTATCAACTGCATTATACAAATATCCTGTAACAAAATGAAATATATGATCAGTTTTAATTGTAAACTTATCGAAGTATCTAGTATACTTGGCAAAAATAAGAGGCAATGCAACAATAATTGATGATATTAAACATGAACTTGCTAACCAATAAAACACATATCTTATACTTTTTATATTTAATAAAATTAAAATTATAAAATCAATAACTAAAATCACAGAAATCACAACGACAAGTATATCAAAATACTTTAAAATGCTTCTAATTTTATTAACTAATCCTGCCTTTTTTAAAGTTGACATTTGCATTATGTCTAAAGTTGAACTTATATATGTTTTTGCATCACTTATTGATTCTTTAACCTTTTTTTCATATATATCATCTTTTTCATAATTCATTGATTTTGCGTAATCCTCAAAAAAACTATTTAAACTAATCTCTAAGTTTTTATAATCAATTACATCTTTGATATTTTCTTCTTTTGAAAATAAAAAATCAAAATTATTTTTTATAACCAAATTTAAATTTTCGTTTATAAATTCTTCATTTATCACTTATAAATAAACATCTGCAGGAATTCCAGTTGTATTGTATTTTTCAGTATAGTAACTTTTAAAATGCAAACTAAGTTTAGACGAAATTTCTTTTTGTTCTACAATTTTTAAAACTGTATCACTATTCAAATATACATTTTTAGTTACAAAAACGAACTCTGTTAATATGGTTAAAAAAACTAATACAACAGCAAAAAATATGCATGGCATGAAGTTTTTATATTTTTTCATTAAGCACCTCTTTTTTTTAAATACATTTAAAACTCTAAGAAAAGAATTTTTTTTCTACTAAATCAAAAACTACTCCTTCTCTCTCATCAGAAGTACCTAATACCTGTATTATGCAGGTATATAACGTCAACTTATCTTCTTCAGTTGGTAAAACATATTTTTTATTTGTATTTTTAAATTTAATTTTTTCAACTGCTTGATATGTAAACTCACCATAGGATGTATTTAATACAGCTTTATCTCCAATTTCAATTTTGTTTAAACTTTCAAAAAAAGTATTTACATGAGCACTAATGACAACATTTCCTTTTTCTCCAACAATAACCGAATTAGTAGACTGACATGCACCTTTTTTTAGCAGTTCACTTGTGCTTCCCCAGTATATAGGAACAAATAAATCAACATTTTCACAAGTAAGAGTAGCATACTGTTGTGCAAACTTAGGTATTACAATTTCACCTGTTTCAGAAAAATTATTTTTAGTTTCAAAAGAAATTATATTTTTGTTTTCAAGTTCTATACTCTGGTTTGATGATTGTGTTAATTTAAATTTATCTATAAATACCAAATTTAAGTATGATGAGAATTTATCATAAGGTATTATGAAAATCATTATTGCTATAGCTGTGCAAATAATAAACATAAAAAAAGGAGTTAAAAACAAAATTATGATGTTATTTTTGGGTTTTGTCTTTTCCACTATTATCTACTCCTAACGTCTTTTTAAAGGTAATCGCTATACCAATTAACGATAATAATATAACTACTCCACATATAATCATGATTTTAGAATAATTTATTCCCGTTTCATCAATAACTATTCCCATAGAAGATACATCTACTAATTCACCTTTATCATCTCTAACAGAAAAAACTAGCGATTCATTTGTAAACTCATCTATAGTAAAATTCATTCCTAACTGTGAACCTGTATCTATAAGTTCATTAATTATTTCAATTTTATCTTCATTTGGCAAGTTTTTTATTATTGAATTTTTTTCCTGAGAAGAAAGAGAACTTATAAATTCTTTTTTTTCTTCAGTAGTCATATTACTCAATTTCTCTTTTTGTTCTTCCGGAGATAATGCAACAAACTTTTCTGTTTGTTTAGTTTCTACTACTTCAGAATTCACATTCAAGTCTATATTTTCCTGTTTTGTGGTTTCTACAATACTTGTTTCTGTAACAGCAGGTTGTGTTTGCTCTGAACCACCTTCAAAGTATTTTTCAATAGCCTCATCTGTTGAATTTTTATATGAATAAATCTGTCCTACAATTTGATCATACTGCTCTGATGTATAATTATTAGAGTCCAAATAATTCAAACCTTGCTGTAAGTAAATATCTGAAATTCCTGCCTGTTTTGCAGCAGCAATAACATCTTCCTTAGTTCCAGCAC
>JAEXNS010000131.1 GCA_023439605.1 Bacillota bacterium
TATATGCACTTAACTAAAAACCCTCATGATTTAGAAAGAGTTCCTGGAGGTTCTTCTGGTGGTTCAGCGGCTTGTATTGCTTCTGGAGAAGCAATAATATCTTTAGGTTCAGATACAGGTGGTTCAATAAGACAACCAGCAGCTTTATGCGGAGTAGTTGGATTAAAACCTACATATGGAAGTGTGTCAAGATATGGACTTATTGCTTTCGCATCTTCACTTGACCAAATAGGACCTTTTGGTAAATCAGTAAAGGATGTAGCTTTACTTCAAACTGTAATAAATGGCTATGATAAAATGGATGCAACATCTAAAAATATAGTTTATCCAAATTTATTAGAGGGATTAAATGAAAATATAAAAGGATTAAAAATAGGAATTCCAAAAGAATATTTTGGAGAGGGAATAGAAGAAGAAGTTAAAACTTCGGTAATGAATGCTATAAAATTATTAGAGGAAAATGGTGCTATAGTTAAAGAAATTTCACTACCTACAACTCCTTTTGCTATAAATACATATTATGTAATTGCATCTGCAGAAGCTTCATCAAATTTAGCAAGATTTGATGGTGTTAAATATGGATACAGAGCTAAAGAGTATGATAACTTAGTAGATATGTATGAAAAAACAAGAAGTGAAGGTTTTGGCGATGAAGTAAAACGTAGAATTATGCTTGGAACATTTGTTTTAAGTTCTGGTTTCTATGATGCATACTATAAAAAGGCTAAAATAGTACAAAGAAAGATTACAGAAGAATTTGTTGAAGCGTTTAAAGATGTGGATGTAATAGCATCTCCAACAGTTCCTTCAACTGCATTTAAAATTGGTGAAAATTTTGGTGATCCATTGAAAATGTATTATAGTGACGTTTGTACTGTTACTGCAAACATTGCAGGAATTCCATCAATAAGCGTACCATGTGGTAAAGACAGCAAAGGATTGCCTATAGGTTTACAGTTCTTTGGTGATAAATTTAAAGAGCAAACTATATTAAATGTTTCATATGCATATGAAAAACTATCAGGTGGTTTTGACTGTATGTCAAAAATTATATAGAGAGGGGAAAAAGAATGAAGGATTATGAAATAGTTGTAGGCCTTGAAGTGCATGCTGAATTAAATACAGATTCTAAAATATATTGTGATTGTAAAAATGCTTTTGGTTTAGAAGTAAATACACAAGTTTGTCCGATTTGTATGGGCATGCCTGGAACTTTGCCTACTTTAAATAAAAAAGTTGTAGATCATGCAATAAAAATGGGACATGCTTTAAACTGTAATATAAATAGTGTTTGTAAACAAGATAGAAAAAATTACTTTTATCCTGATTTACCTAAAGCTTATCAAATATCTCAAGCAGAAATTCCATTATGTGAAAATGGATATATAGACATTATGGTAAATGGCGAAGTAAAAAAAATAGGAGTAACACGAATTCATATAGAAGAAGATGCAGGTAAGTTACTTCATGATGAAAGTTTTGCAGGTTCACTTGTTGATTTAAACAGATGTGGTGTTCCACTTATTGAAATAGTTTCTGAACCAGACTTAAGAAGTTCAGCAGAAGCAAAAGCTTATCTTGATAGTATAAAATCTATTTTACAATATATAGATATATCTGATTGTAAAATGCAAGAGGGTTCTATTAGATGCGATGTAAATGTTTCTGTAAGAGAAAAAGGTTCTACTGAGTTTGGAACAAGATGTGAAATGAAAAATGTAAACAGCTTTAGTGCTGCAGTTCGTGGTATAGAATATGAAGCAAAAAGACAAATAGAAGTTATTGAAGCAGGAGGAACTATTGTTCAGGAAACTAGAAGATGGGACGATCTAAAAGGAATGAGTTTCACTATGAGAACAAAGGAAGATGCTCATGATTATAGATATTTCCCAGAACCAGATTTATTAACAATAGTTGTGGATGAGGAAAATATAAAACAGTTAAAAGAAAGCATTCCAGAACTACCTAATATAAAAATAATTAGATATGTAAAAGAGCTAGGACTTTCACAAGTTGAAGCTATTCAAATAGCAGAAGCTCTAGATAAGTCAAAGTTGTTTGATGAATCTGTTAAAATAAATATTTGCTCACCAAGATTAATTTGCAATTGGATATTGGGTGACATATCAAAATATATGAATGAAACAGGGAAGAGCATTTTAGAAACTCCATTGACATCCTCAAGATTATGTAAACTACTTGAGAACATAGAAAAAGGAGTTATTTCAAATGCAGTTGGTAAACAGGTTTTTGAAATAATAATCAATGAAGGAAAAGAGCCAGAAGATATTATAAAAGAAAAAGGACTTGCTCAAAACTCTGATGTTTCAGCACTTGAAGAAATAGTTAATACTGTTATGGCTGAAAATGAAAAATCAATTACAGATTATAAAAATGGTAAAACAAATGCACTTGGATATTTGGTTGGTCAATGTATGAAAGCATCCAAAGGAAAAGGAAATCCCGGAATTATGAAGGATTTAGTTTTAAATTATCTAAGTAAATAATAAAAGAAACCTGGCTTAGCCAGGTTTCTTTTATTATTTGGGGATGTTTTATAAAAAAGAAAAAATGGTATATACAAAAAAATGAATAAGTGGTATAATAGAAAAAATAATAAAACAAATTTAACAAACAAATAACTTTAAAGGGAGTGTTTTGTAATTTAAATAGATGCAAGTAAAAGAATGATGATAATATTTTGGGAATAAAGTGGATATTTGAGATAAAGAGCAATTGTACGATAACTTCCGATTTAGTGGTTATTGTGCAATAGGTAGATAAATGATACAGTGAAAATAAAATCAATGGATTTTATTCGGATGTTATGTGACATTGCGTACTAGATTTAAAAACATAAAGTTGCAAGGAGAAGGATATATGAAATTATATGTGACTAGACATGGTCAATCAGAATGGAATTATGAAAACAAAGTTTGCGGAATATCCGATATAAATTTAACTGAGAAAGGAATTGAACAAGCGAAGGAATTGGCAGCTAAGCTTGAAAATTATAATATAGATATAATAATATCTTCTCCACTGAGACGAGCAAGAAAAACAGCCGAAATCATATCAAGTACAATCGGAAAAGATATTATTATAGATAACAGGCTTTTTGAACAAAACTTTGGTGTTTATGAAGGTGGTTCACGCGATTCATTAAATTTTAAAGAATCAAAAAAACAATTTACATGTAAGCCATCAGGAGGCGAGTCGTTATTTCAAGTAGTGCATAGAGTCTATAAT
>JAEXNS010000163.1 GCA_023439605.1 Bacillota bacterium
AGCCTGGTCGACTCCGCAGAGTCGAACGCCCTGCAAAATCGTAACCTTTAATGGCTGAATTATAACGTTTTTTTAATTTGATAATGATTATTGATAAGCTTAACTATACCTGAAATTGAAGTTTCCTGAGGTTTTATTATATTTTTTACACCATACTTTTCCAAAGCTTTTATAGTTTGCAAACCCAAACAAACCACTTGAACTCTTTCAGGGATTTTTATTTCATTTATATCCGCTTTAAAAAAAGAGTGTACAGAAGATGCACTTGCAAAAATTAAATAATTTATTTGACTAAGCTTTTGATCTAATTCTTTTTTATCAACTACCTCTGGTAATATGTCATATGTTTTTATATCATCAAAATTATAATTTTCTTTTTCCAATATTTCATTTATACTATTTGAACCTTGTTGTGCCCTAGAAATTAAAATGTGTTCTGTTTTATTTGCTTTATTTATTAGTAATTTTGCAAGCTCTTGTGTTGTAGATATGTCTGGCTTTAAATCTGCAATAAATCCATATTTCATTAATGTGCTTTCTGTTGTATCTCCTACTACTGCAAACTTAATTTTTCCAAGTCGCCTTCTATCTATTTTTAAACTAGTCATTTTTTCAAAAAATACATCTATTGAATTTACACTTGTAAAAACAAGCCATGAATATTTTTCTATTGACATCAACGCCTTTTCAAATTCTGCTGAATCTTCATATACTTTTAGTTTTGAAACAAGGAGTGGTTCTATCCATGCACCATAATCATACATTTCATTTATAAATCTATTTAAAAAACTACTGGTTGAAGCAACGCCTATAGATACATTTTTCAAAGGATATTCAATAGTGCTTTTAAAATTTAAATTCGCACATTTTCCAATTATAATTATAGCTGGTGCTTTTATTTTTGAATTTGCTATATCTTCCTCTATAGCTTTTAAAGTAGAATGTATTTCTTTTTGTTTACATGTTGTCCCATTTGAAATAACTGCTACAGGGGTATTTATATCTTTACCATACATAATTAAATGTTTTTTTATTTCTGAAATATTGTTCACACCCATTAAAATAACTATTGTACCATCTACTCCAGATAATTTTTTTAAATCCTCTGCTATATTTCCCTCTCCACTTGCTGTATGTCCTGTTATAACGTGAAAGCTTTGACTGATACCTCTTGAAGTAACAGGAATTCCTGAATATGTTGGTACTGAAATAGAAGAACTTAATCCAGGTATTATTTCATAATCTATTTTTTCTTCTATAAGTCTAGTTATTTCTTCACTTCCACGACCAAAAACAAAAGGGTCTCCACCTTTTAATCGAACTACTGCCATATATTGTTTTGCATTTTCAACTATAATTTCATTTATTTCTTCTTGAGAAAAAGTATGTTTTCCAACATCTTTTCCAACATATATTTTTATACAATCCTCTTTTACATAGCTTAAAATCTGTGATGAAACCAATCTATCATAAATAACAACGTCACATTTTTTTAACAACTTATATCCTCGTAACGTTATAAATTCAGGATTTCCTGGTCCAGCTCCTACCAAATATACTTTTCCACTCATTTTTAACCTCTTTCGAAAAATATAATACCAAGGTTTATGGCAATCCAAAACGACCACTCCGAAAGTCCAGAGCGATCGAATAATGTTGTCAACTTAAGAAACCAAGCCGCTGTGATTTCTATCTTTTTATTCTTTAGTTTAAAATATCAATCTCATCGGAATCATTTGTGATTTAAAAAAACCAAAATGTTTGTAAAATCTAATCGCTAAATCGTTGTTTAAATCTGTTAACAATGTTAATCTAAGACAATCATTCTCTTTTGCAAATTTTATAGCAGTCTCAAGTAATTCTCCACCGTTACCCATGGCTCTATATTTTTCGCTGATAATCATATCTTCTAGTATTCCAACCTTACCTCCAAGTGCTGTGCTAATACTATATAAAATGCTTACCATTCCAATAATTTTCTTGTCAATACATTTCACAAGAATGATGCCTTTTTCAGGATTTTCAACAATTGAAAGCAAGCCTTTTTTCTGTAGTTCATTATTAGGCTTAAATTCACTCTCCATTGAAAAAAGTTCATTTAAAAGACCAACTAATTCCGAAATATCTCCTAATTGGGCTATTCTTATTCCATTTATATCAGTTTGTTTCATTTGACTTTTCATTCCTTCTCAAAAGATTGGTTATGGTTAAATTTCATTTTTCTAAGAATCAAATGCAATTGCTTGTTTTATATAATAGCTCAAGATTTCATCCTTGTAATCCTCAGATTTGCTTAATCTAAGATTAAGCGTTTTATTGCCTTCTCCTTCAAGTAAGGAATATTTATCTTCGAATTTTTTACCATCTGTAAAAGAAAAAGTTATTCCTTTTTTAGTTGGGCTTAATGTAATTATAATATGATTGTATCTGTAAACAGGCACTCCATAATACTTTACAGTTCCACCACGCATTTCTTCTTTAATATTTGGAAACTTATTTTTAATGAGACTTCTAAATTTATCAACTATAGGTTGATATGGAGGCAAAACTTTTAATTCCATAAATAATTCAATGGCTGGTTTTATATTATCTTGTTCCTTGAAATCATTGAACCACTTTTTTGCACTTTCCCTACGGTGAGGACAACCAGGCCAGCAACAAGGTCTTTTTTTCCCATCCAGAATTTCTTCCTTTAACCGTTCAATATGTTCTTTACGAGTTTCTATAGTTTTTACAATAGTAATCCAACAAATCCACTCGTTACGAGCAAGTGGCGTGAGCTTGTTCCATTTAGAAAGTAAATCTGAGTTGGAAACCAAAACCTCTTCTAAATCTTTTGGTACTTCATGAACTACACCAGTAGCAATTTCTATCTTTTTCATAATATTCTCCATTTACAAAGTTAATGTTGTAATCATTATATAAAGTTTCCCCTAATATTTAAATCGTTTTCGTAACAAAGGGAAAAACCACATTTTTATCCCCTCTTTTATTTTAGAAAAAATCAAATTTGTCCCCATTTTTAGAAAGCTTATCGTTTTTAACTCTCTAGAAAAATATTTTTTGAATTGCGTATAACATAAAGGGATAAAAAGCTTTTAATGATTTTTAGGTTTTGTTATGGGCTTTTTATAAAATTGCAATACTCAGTGGGTTTAATATTATTAATCAGCTGCTTCTTTGGGTAGATTATTCATGATATTCATTAAAATGATTGTTGTCATTTTGAATCAGTCTTGCCATCAGTTTTAACTTTAATTTGCATATCTTCATCAGTTAAATTTTGTTCTTCCTTCTTCCACTTTACATAATTATATACCAATTGAATAGATCCAGTTATACAAATTAAAACCGTAAAACAAATAACAGGAACAATAGGAAATTCAGTAATCAACAAACAGAAAACTACTATTAATCCTACTATAAAAACCCATATTGTCCGAATGAACTTCCTTCTATAACTTAGATTCATATATAACAATTCAAAGCCCTTATCAACTTTCATACTCTCCTCCAATAATTGCTATTATTTTTTTATTTAAATTAACATTAAAAACATTCATATTTGATCTATTCTATTCCTTGAAAAAATTCTCTCTTCAATTGACTAAACATTAGCATATCTTTGGAATGATGTGTGATACCATGTACTTCATAATCTCTAAGCATTCCTTCTTCATGGAATCCAATCTTCTTCAATAAACCGATTGATGCAGTATTCATTGGATCTACTATAGCTTGTAAGCGATTGATACCCAATAAATTATACGCAAATGGTAATAAGCTCTTAAAAACTTCTGTCATAACCCCTTTTCTCCAATATTCTTGCGATAGCTCATAGCCTGTTTCACATATGAGTCCATCTCTAAACCCATTGAAAAATATGGTTCCAATAATTCTATTACTTTCCTTTATTGCTATTGCCCACCTGATGATCCAGCCTTCTTCAAATCCTCTTTTCCAATGCTTAATAATCTCAATCGCATGATCTTTGGACTCAGGACCATACCAATCTAAAAATTGTGTGACTTAATTATTATGATAATATTCATATAAAATTTCTACATCAGTCACTAAAATTTCTCTAAGAATATATCTTTCCGTCTCAATTGTAGGAATTTCCTTTAACAGTTCTTTTAAATCCATTCTTTCTCCTATCCTTTTTTTAAAATAATCATAGATTAATAGAGCAAACACTAGCAGCATCTTTCAGCTAACTGTTCCGTGTTTCCGCCACTTCAAAAATAACAGTTTCCCCTTCTTTGATACTTCCAATTGAAATGCCATCGACAATTATTTTTAAAGCTCGAATTGCTCCGTAGTAACCATTTTGTCGTTCTACTCTAATCTTTTTCATTTTTGAAAAGCTACCTAATCTTTGTTTTTGTTAAAGTCATAAAAGTATTCATCAGCTAATTCAGTGTTTTTGCTTCTTAAGCTATCCCTCAACTTTTTCGAATCCAGAAACATCATTTTAATCCCATGCCAATCTCCAAACCTATCAAATTTTCTGCATGATGTTACTATGTAACAATTCGGCAAATTACCAAATTTTAATTTATGTTTTTTTCCGTAGCTTTTTAATTTCTTAGCAAAGTCAAGATCTTCTCCCATTATAAGTTCTTCATTAAATCCTCCTATTGAGTCAAAATCTTTTCTTTTTACCCAGAATAGGCCAGCGGAAAGTCCACTCAAAAAAATCAAAATATACATAATGGAATAAGTTAAAAAAACACCAATTGAATATCTTTCTGGCTTAATTTTTATCCCACCACCTATATATTTGCACATTGATATAGCATTATCAATCTCACTTAATGTGTTACAAGACATAATGCTGTCTGCATCAATAGTTACAATTATATCACCTGTTGAAGCCCTTACTCCAGCATTTCTTATTTTTGATAAATTTCTGCTATCGTTATTTATAACTTTCGCATTTTTGCTTAGTGCTATATCTATCGTTTTATCTGTGCAGCGGTTTGCAACAACAATGATTTCCACTTCCTTAGAGTAATTTTTTTTTGCTTCATATATGGAATCAATGCATTTACCAATATATTTTTCCTCATTGTGTGCTGGAACAATAATTGACATTTTCATTATTGCCATCTATTCCTCACCTCCTTTCAATCCACTTAATTCCGCCTCTATCTCCTCTATACTTGGCAGACTGGATTTTAAGTTTTCAGGCAATGACCTTGTAAGTTCATATTCTGATACGCCAATAGGTTTATTTATATCCTGCAAAGCATATTCCACAACAGTATTATTTTTTTCTTTACATATCAAAAGCCCTATTGTAGGATTATCAACTTTATCAGCTAATATCTTATCAACAGCTGTTACATAAAAATTAAGCTTTCCTGCATATTCAGATTTGAATTTACCTGTTTTTAATTCTATGACCACATAACAATGCAATTTTGTATGATAAAACAATAAATCTATATAAAAATCATCATCTGCAACTGTAAGTTTATATTGTTTACTAATATAAGAAAAACCTGCTCCAAGCTCCAATAAAAATTGAGTTATATTTTCAATTAAAGCATTTTCAAGCTCTTTCTCATTATAATTATCTGTTAATGTCAAAAAATCAAAACAATAAGGGTCCTTTAATGTCTGTATTGCTAAATCAGAATTATAATTAGGCAATTTCTCTTTAAAATTAGTAACTGCCATTCCCTTTTTTTTATACAAACCAAATGAGATTTGATTTATCAATACATCACGAGACCAATTATTTTCAATCGTTTTATTTACATAAAATATTGCTTCTGAAATTTCCTTACATTTTGTTATTATTTCTCTATTATGTCCCCAAGGAATTTGAAATATTTTCTCACTTTCAACAAAGCCCACAGCTTGAGGACTAATTTGTGCCACAACTTGTGGCGTAATTTGAAACCAGTATTTATACCATTGTTTCATATATTGTAAATTTCTTGCTGAAAAACCTTTCATTGTAGGAAATTCTTTTTTTAAATCTTTACTTATACTTTGAAGAATACCTTCTCCCCAAGATGATTTTTCCTGCTTTTCTACTATCATTTCCGCAAGATTCCAGTATAATTTCAGCATTTCACTATTTACAGATATTGCAGCTTTAATCTGTGAATTTTGAATTTGAGTTTTTATCTCATTTATAAAATTTTTATAATCTTCTTGATTTATAATTTCAGACATACTTAATACCTCAAAAATTCTAATTTTTAGTTGCTATTCAGCCTATAAAGGTAAAGTTTACGGTTTTTCTATTAGCCGTCTCCTGTAACTTGCTTGTTTGACATTGGTTATATTCTAATATGCCTATCGCAAAAATACTTCTTAATAACTTGTTTGTAGTTCTTTGGCGTTCATCCCACAATTCAGACATATTTATTACCCCCAATATATTGTAGTTCTATAACATTAAAATCTATCTTATGAAATTAAAAATCATTACTTATTTTAATTTTCCTAATATTTTTATAAAATGTTAATCAGGAATCAAAATGGTAAGTCATCTTCATCTATATCCATGAATTCAGAATTTATATGTTGTTCTTTTTCTTTGATTAATCCATCCAGCTTTTCTTCAATTGATCCTATAAAAGATAAAATGCTTGTCATGCTGCGATATATTAGCATACTCTCTTCATAGTTCAGTAGCTCATTATCATGTGCAAAACTCTTATTATTACGCACAAAATTAAATGAATCAAAAATAGAAATTGAAAATTTTAGTATCTTTCTTGTCATGTCTGTTTCAATTTGATTATTGTTTTCTAAGTATTTTATATATTCTCCATAGCAACTATGTAAAGGTTTATTAGTATCATAGCTTATTCCATGTTTATCACATAAAGATCGAATATACTTAACTGAATATGTATGTAATCTATCTAAAGCCAAAACAGGTTCATTTTTCTCAATACTTTCCCTAATTGATACAATTAATAAATCAACGTCAATATCAGCAATATTCAAGTTATCAAGTTCAATGATTTGTTCTGTACAATTATCATTTTGTATCCTATTGGCTATTACAAGGCATTCTTCAATTAAATCCTTATTTTCTTCAATTCTCTTAGCGTTTTTGGAATAAATCGCCTTATAATATTCAATCAATATTACTATACTTTTAGCTACTTTATAGTTAGATTCTATTCTCCAGAATGTTCTTAATCTATTAGCCTTTGAACTACCACCTTCATTAAACTTATCAGCATCAATGTTTATCTTTAATTCATCCATAAAGAAATCGCTAAAGGTTTTGTTCGAAAAATCTAGAACATAGCCGCTACTCATTTCAAACAATTTTTCCAATTTAATTTTGTCAATATTATTTAAATCTGACATTATTAATTCTCCTTCATCTCTTTAGTACACTTGGTTAATGTCACCTGACGTTCCCGCAGTTCCCGTCGTGCCCAAAAAGTACAACTTCTTACAACGATTAAGGTCGGGGGCATGATGGGAATTGTCGTGTTATGTGACGGTGCGTACGGAAATCGACGATTGCCAAACAATCAAATATTGTATTCTTTTAGCTCACAATTACCTAAATTAAACCTATAAAATTCCTCGTTAGATATATCATCAAAATATGTATTTATTATTCTACTAACACTACCATGTCCTACAAGTAAAATAGTTTTATCGGGATACTTTTCTTTTATTTCTTCG
>JAEXNS010000179.1 GCA_023439605.1 Bacillota bacterium
GTAAGGTACCTTAAAACCGAAAGGTTATCGACACTGAAATTATCATCCGATTACAAAAACAATAAAAATAAACCTGTAAGGTACCTTAAAACCGAAAGGTTATCGACACATTTAATATTTAATGACTTCTTCGAATGGGGATACTGTATCTGTAAGGTACCTTAAAACCGAAAGGTTATCGACACTCTAGTAAATCGCCCTCATACCATGTCATTCCTAACCCTTCAAGCTACCATAAAACAGTTATGAACAAAAATTAAATAATTAATTTCCAAAAAATTTAATATTAAATAAAAAAAGAAGGATAAAATCCTTCTTTTTTTATTTCCCTTACATCAAATTACAAAATTTCAAATACAATATTGACATTATATATATATTGGGAGTATAATAAATATATTGTATTTATTAAGATGCATAAAAATAGTACACTTTAAATAATAATATATATAATAAATAGTTAATGGAGGTCAATATGGTTAATATAGGTTATACGCACGCTGGTCTTTTTCATGCAGATGATGTTTTTTCTACAGCTTTGTTAAAAATAATAAATCCAAATTTTCAAGTTAAAAGAGTATTTAGAGTTCCAGAAGATATTTCCGATGCAATAGTTTATGATATAGGTGGAGGCAAGTTTGATCATCATCAAAAGGATAGTGAGATTAGAGAAAATGGAGTCCCTTATGCTTCCTTTGGATTAATATGGCGAGAATATGGTTCTTATATTTATGAAAATCAAAAAATGTGTGAAAATTTTGACGAGAATTTTATACAGCCATTAGATTTTTCAGATAATAACGGAGAAAAAAATTCAATATGTAGTATAATTTCAAGTTTTAATCCAGAATGGAATTCAAGTAAAAACTTAGATGATGCTTTTGAAGAAGCTGTTGACTTTGCAAAAATAATACTTGAAAATATATTTAGAAGAAAAAAAGCCGAATTAATGGCAGATATAATAGTAGAAGAAGCTTATGAAAAAAGTGATAAGGTAGCTGTTTTTTTAGATTGCTATGCACCGTGGAAAAATGTTTTGATGCCTACAGATGTGAAATTTGTTGTATTTCCATCAAATAGAGGTGGATATGTTATAAACGCTATACCTATTTCAGAAGAGAATAAAGAACTAAGACAACCATTTCCAGAAAAGTGGGCAGGGCTAGAAAATGAAGAAATAGTAAGTGTTTCAAAAATAGCTGGATTAAAGTTTTGTCATAAAGGAAGATTTATGGTAAGTGTTGAAGATGTAGAAACTGCAAAAAAAGTAATTGAAGAAACTTTAAAAAATAAATAAAAGGGGATAAAAAATGAATAATCAAAATAATACAGAAGTTTATAGTTACCATACGTTTTTATTTCCTTTTTTATATATCGAAAATAAAAAATCAAGTTTTTCTTCTTTTTTTGATAAAAATGAAAGATGGGAAAATACAAATTTATCATTTAATTCATCGGGGGAATTTAACAAAAACAAGAAAATAAAAGACGAAAAAGATAAAATTTTAGATTATGCTTTATATCAGTATTTTAATTTTCCAACTCGAAAAGTTATATTTGGAGAAGATAACGACATAGTGAAAAATTATCTTTTATTTGATAAAAACAAAACAGAAAAATTTTCAGGAAAATATATTATAGAAAAGGACAATGAGACGTTTAAGTTAAATTTGTATTCTATAAAGTTGAAGATATTTAATACTGGTGTTGGTGTTTTGATTTTTGAACTGGAAAATTATAATTATAGAGACATTGAAAGTGTAAAGAAAATAAATGAATACGGCAGGAGAGTAGCAGTTCCGTTTATAGTAAATGCAAATGATAAAAATTGCTTTTTATGTGCGGATAAAATAACTATAAAATCAAATTCAGAGGAATTAGCTGTTGCAAAAATAAAAGAAGATTTTGAAACAATAAAAAGTAATGATATGATATACACAAAAGGCACATACCATTATATATCAGACGTTGTTAAAGAAATATTTAACATAGGTGCAGAAGAAAAAGATTTTAACTTTGGAGAGTCTATAAAAAAAGCTGATAAAAAAAAGTTTGATATAATACCAGTTATAGATGATAGAATGTTTGTGGCTTGTATAATAAGGGATGCTAGATTTGTTTCAATAATTAAAGGAAACAGTGAATATGACTATAAATCTGATTTTAAAAAATTAAAAAAACTATACGCATTGAGTTTTATTGATGTTGGCGATGCAACATGTCAAAATAAATATATGATAAAAGACTTATTAAATAAACATATATATGATAGATGGATAGAATATGGAACAATTCACGCTATAACTCATCATTCCCTTATTTGCGTTACTGGAGATGATGATTTTTTAAAGGATACTGTTATAAATCCTTTTTTAACGCAATATATAGAAATGGCTATTATATCAATAGTACAAAGGGCTTCTATGATTAAATTTTCAAAACAAGCAAGTGAAATTTCAACTAAATATAAAAAATCAAAAAATAAAATAATAAAAAAAATAATTTCATTGCAAGAAGATTATACAGCTTTTAAAAATCAACTTTTGCTTTTTGAACTTACACCTCAAGAACAGGGAATAGAAATATATGAAATGCTTAAAGATTCTTTATACATTTCTAGAGAGTCTGATGGAATAGAAAGTCAAATTCAAAATCTTTATGAAGTAGCAAATGTAAGACAGCAAAATAAATTTAATAAAATAGCATTAATTATATCTCTAGTTGCTGCTTTATTGACTGTTTTGAGTTTAAAAGACATAGTTGAACTAATAATACAATGGATGGAGTGAAAAAAATGGGTGAGTATAAATATAAAATAGAATTTGAATTGGAACAACAAACTCCAATGTTACATTTTCAACATGATCAAAAGGGTGCAACTTTAAGGGCAAGTGAAGTAAAACCTAAACTTGATAAGTTTTTGTTGAAAATTTTAGAAAAATTCGGTTTGGAAAATGAAGCGAAAAATCAAAACGATGAAAAAGATAAAAAAGATAAAAAAGATAGTATAGTACCTAATACATGGTTAGTTGGGAATGGTGAGCACCCTGCACTAAATTATAAAATGCAAATAGTTGCAAGTGGAGAATCTAGAAAAAGCAAGGATATAGAAGATTTTATTTATGATAAAATATATAATACTAAACGTACAAGAGAAAAATATGAATTAATAGTTCCAAAAAGCTTTTTTGGGAATATGGTAGATTTAAGGAATGGTAAAAATGAAGAAGATAAAAAAAATTTGGTGAGAAAAGCTTTTAAAGAACTTGTGTTATATAAAAGTTCTATTAAAATTACAATCATATGTTTTAATAATGAACTTTTAAATTTTATTGATATGCATATCTGTAGTTTCTTTTTAATTAATAATTTTGGTACACGACAAAATAAGGGGTTTGGTTCGTTTAAAATTATAAAGAAAGATAAAAAAGAATACTGTTATAATATAGAGGAAGAGATAAAAAAAGGCTTTGATAAAACGTTTTTTGTTATAAAGAAATGTTCTGATACTCCTTTGAATGATATATGTAAAATATATCAATATATGAAAACAGGGGTGAATTTTAAGAATACATATTTTCGTGCATATATATACCAGTATTTTCATTGTAAAAATATTGGTAATGAAAAAGCGTGGATGAAAAAAACGGGGATAGCACCTATAACAGGAAAAGAAAAAAATATATCAAAACATGAACATATAGAAAGCAAGAATGATTTTAAGTATGTTAGGGCTATGCTAGGTTTGTGTGATAGATTAAGCTATATAAATAAAGTAGTAAATGGTAAAATGGATAAATATTCGGAAAAAACAAATGTGATAATATCTGATAAACAAAATGATATAATGAGGTTTGCTTCACCGATATATTTTAAAGTTATTGATAAAAAGATTTATATTTTACCTTTAGAAGTAAATCCCGTAATGTATAATAAGGATTTTTGCTTTTCTTCAAATAAAAATTCTGAAACAATAAAAACTCCTAAATTTTTTGATACGGTTGATTTTGTTGATGAATTTTTTAAAAAATATAATGAAGAAAATAAAAAAAACAAATATGAAATAGAAAAAATAAAAGTAGGAGATGAAAAAAAATGCCTAAATATATAGGAATTACACTTGGGCCTATTTATGAAACTATGCAACTGACATCAACTCCAGCGGGACTATGGTCAGCAAGTTATATATTTTCTTATATTGCAAAAAATATCTGCATTAAACTTTTAAATAAGATACCTTGCGATAATTTCTTAATACCTTATATCAGCAAAGAGGGTATTAATATAGATAAAAATGAACAAGTAGGAATGTATCCGGATAGGATAATATTTAAATCAGAAGATGTCATAGATATTGAAGCTGTAAAAGGTATTATTGATGATGTTAAAAATTCTTTTGTTGTTAAATTTATCGAAAGTATTAAAGAGGAAAACGAAAAAGAAAACGTTAAAAATTATCTGGAAAATTATTTTCAAATTTATGCAATAGAAAAGGAAATAGATGAAAAGGAAAATCCCATATTGTTTCTTTCACCATACCTTGATGCTATAGAAAACCAAAAGAACTTCTTTTATGAAGAAAATAAATCAAGTTACACAGGAAATCCATTTGTTGAGTTTTTTGATTCTAGGGATGATAATAATGATAAGGATGGTAAGAATGAAAATATAAAAGAAAGTTTTTTAGTTGAAAATATTAAAGAATGGATAATAGATGACAATAATAAAATTGAAAAATGGATTTTGCTAGATGATAATGATAATATAAAAAATATAGAGTATATAGCTAAAAATGGTCCTGAACTTAAATATAAATATCAAAATTACTATGCTATTGTTTATGCAGATGCAGATAATATGACTAAAACTCTTGAAAAATTAAAAGAACAAAATAAAATAAAGGTGTTTTCAAAGAACTGCTTTGACTATATTCATGACTCTGTTACTGAAATAATTAAATATGGTGCAGTGCCTATATATGCGGGTGGAGATGATTTACTTTTTATTGCACCTTTAAAAGGAAAAGAGGAAAATGATTTTATTTTTAATCTTTTAAATAGAATAGAAGAAAAATTTAATGAGAAAATGAAGAATTATTTAATCAATGGAACATCAATTTCTTTTGGCGTTAGTATAAATTATAAAAAATATCCGTTGTATGAAGCTTTGAAAAAAGCAAGTTCACAGTTGTTTGGTGTTTCAAAATGTGTCGATGGTAAAAATGCAACTTCGATATACTTACAAAAACACAGCGGAAAAAATATTGATTTGATTTTTAAAAAACTAGAAGGCAATAAAAAACTAGAAGGCAATAAAAAACCAGAAGACAATAAAAAACCAGAAGACAATAAAAAATATAAACCAATAATTGAATTATTAAATTTACAAGTGAAAATAAAAGAAACTAATGACCGTAACTATTTTTTAAATTCTGTTCGTCAAAAAATAGTGAACTTTAAACAATTATTTATAAGTGCTATTGAATTAAATGATAAAGAAAAAGTTAAAAAAGCAATTGAAAATTTATTTGAAAATTTATTTAAAGATGTTTATGAAAATGAAAATAAAGATTATATCCAAAAAAAATATATAGAAAAGGTAATCGAATTATTTGTATATATATATGATGATAAATACATAGTGAACGAAAAAGGGGATAAATGCACAGAAAATGTTGAAGAAAATATAAATGTTTTAGATTCATGTTTAAGGATGATAAAATTTTATTCAGAAGAAGGGAATGAATAATAGAAAATGCCAACTTATTTAATAAAAATTAAACCTTTAGAACCTTATTTTTTTGGTGGAGAACGTAATTTTGGATTTGGTGAATTAAAATCAAAACTTTCTTCAAATACATATTTTATAGCATCCGAAACAGTACCTTTTCAAACTGCTATTTTTGGAACCTTGAGATATTGTCTCTTACCACATGTGAATGCAAATTTTTCTTATACAGATAAACAAAGAAAAGACAATGAAGAAATGATAGGTGCAAATGGTTTTAATATATATGATAAAGAAGAAAAACAAAGGTATGGCGTTATAGATGATGTATCACCCTTGTTTATAACAAATGATAAAAATGAAATTTTTATCAAAACACCTTTTGATCATGCAAATGATGATACAGAAAATATATATAATCCTTTTGAAGAATATGAGGAATTTGAAACTAATATTGGTAAAAAGCAATTACCTAAATACGATTCAAAAAAAGCCTTGCAAGATAGTTATATGTGCGTTGAGAATAAAGAAATTGTAAAATCAGATGAAATTTTTGATTCTCAAGTAAAAATAGGAATAAAAACCAATAGTGATGAGGATGGTTTTTTTAAAAAAGAGTATAAATCATTAAAAAATGATTATTCTTTTGGGATTTATGCGAGTTTTTCAAAAGAAGTAATTTGTAAAAATGATATAGTTTTTATGGGGCAAGGTAAATCAACATTTAAAGTAACATTTAAAAAAGAAGAAAATAAACTAGAAGAAAAAATAAATAACATTTTTGCTGAACATCCTAAAAAAGAATGTTTCGCATATGCTTTGTCTGATGTTTATTGTTCACATGAAGTTTATAATTGTTGTGATTTTGCTATGACTAAACTAAGGGATTTTAGATACTTAATGTTAACAAAAGAAGTAGAAAATAATTATAAAAGATATAAAAAAGAAAATATGATTAAACTTATAGAAGCAGGAAGTATGTTTTTAATAAATAACAATGAAAAACAAAAATTTCAAGAAATTATCAAAAATAAAAACTGTGAGAAAATAGGACTTAACAAAATAATTTATGGAGGAAATAAATAATGAAAGTATACTTATACAAAATGGAATGTTTAACAAATATGCATGTAGGTAGTGGAGATGTAAACTACAATATTATAGATAATGAAGTAGAAAGAGACCCTGTAACTGGATTACCAACAATAAATTCATCTGGTGTAAAAGGTGCATTAAGAAATTATGTTAAATTAATAGCTGAAAAAACGGAAGATAAAGATACAGCAAAAAATATACGTAAAGACATAGAGGATTGTTTTGGAAGCGATCATTATGATGGTGAAAATGGTAACACTACAAAACAAGATAAATCAAAACCAGGAAATTGTAAATTTTTAAATGCAAACTTATTATTGAGACCAATGAGAGTTTCTAAAGGAAATAGGCCTTATGTACTGGTTACAACTAAAGAAATATTAGAGCAATTTAACAAGCATTTAGAGAACTTCTCAATAAAGGAAACACCAAATATTGACTTAAGTGAAAATAACTTAAAAAATAAAAAAGAGATAGCTGAAAAAGTTGAAGGATATAATGTTGATTTTTTACAGGGGGAGAACAGTAGTTTTATTGATAGCCAAATTGCAGTTATGGAGCATAAAGATTATAAAAGTGTTGATTTGCCAGTTATCGCTAGAAATCATTTGGAAAATGGTATAAGTCAAAATTTATGGTATGAAGAAATAGTACCTCATAAAAGTGTATTTTATTTTACGATTTTATCTACTGATGGAAACATTGATAAGTATATTGATGGAGAAATGATACAATTTGGTGGAAATGCGTCAATAGGATATGGGTTGACTAAAATAACTAAAATAGGCGAAAGTGAGGAATAAAAATGAATAAATCAAATGTAGATGCGTTGATACCTCGTGCATATAAAATAATTGAAGAGGTTGAAATTTCAGAAGGAGGAAAAGTAGCAAACGGATACAGAGGTCAAATTGCAACATTTGGTGCCGCTGTATCTATGGGTTCCTTACTTTCAGCTGTTGCTTTTTTTAGTGAAGAAGAATCAAGTTCAGTGGTAGATAGAAGTAAATTAATGTTAGCTATATACAGATTGATACACTCTGAAAGTGAAGGTACAGATGTAAAACCTACAGAAAATGAAACTGAAGTAAAAGAATCTTCAGAAAAGAAAAAGAAAAATAAAAAGGTTAAATTATTTAATTATATAATAGAAAATAAAGATGATATAAATGAAATAAAAGAAAAAGTATTTGATGCAGCATTAGCTATAAAATTGGCTATAAATATGTATGAAATTAAAGAGAAATAAGGTGTAAGTGATGTTTGATTGTAATTTGCATTATCTTTTTTATAAAAAATATTATGAGTATTTAGAAAAAATAGGTAAGATAGAAGAAGCAAAAGATATTGAAAAAGAAATGAAGAAATATGAAAATGAAATAAAAACAATAAATGAAAAAATACAAAAGTTTAAAATATTGGATAAAGAAAATACTATTAAAACGATAAGTGATGAAAAAAAATCAGATTTAGAAAGTGATATTAAAACTTTTGAACTTAAAACTGTTTATCCTGGTTTGTTGTTAGGACTAGGCTATGCACATGCAATTGGAAATGTTGATGATGAAGTTAAAGTTGGATTTTCATTTGATTATGTTACTGGAATGCCATATATACCAGCTTCAAGTATTAAAGGAACACTTAGATCTGCTTTTAAATATGGAAATGGTGCTTATATTAAAGAATTGTTATCTGAATTAAAAATAGATTCAAGTAAGATAGATATTGTTGATTTTGAAAAAAGTATTTTTGGTGAATCGAATGAATCAAAAAAAACAAATGAACAAAATGAACCAAGTAAATCAAATGAAATAAGTGAAACCAAAGAACAAAAAGACGAAGATGTAATCCCAGTAAATAAAAGAGATATTTTCTATGATGCTTATCCAAATTGCTCAGGTAATTCATCTTTATTAGATTTTGATTATATAACACCACATTGTCAAAATGAACTTAAAAATCCTATACCAATAAAAATTTTAAAGATAAGTCCAGATGTAATTATAAAATTCACTTTTAATTTAAAAAAATATGAAACAAAGGAAGAAATAATAGATGGGCAAAAAAAGCTAGAATTATTTAAGAAAATACTTATTGATTTGGGAATAGGAGCAAAAACAAATGTTGGATTTGGAGTATTAAGGGAAGATAAAAAAGTTTGTAAGGAATGTGGTGGAAATGTAGGAGTAGACAAAAAAACAGGGAAACATTATGAAATATGCAATGCATGTATTGTAAAAAAACAAAAAAAGATAAATTAAAAAGGGGTTAAAATGATGTCTCAAAAACCTTATAGTTATCATAATTTTATTTTGCCATTTACTTATAGTGGGGATTTATTAAAAGGTAAAGAAAACTGGACTGAAGAAGACGTTATTAGTGGAGATAAACGCTTGGATTATAATACTTTAAATTATTTTTATCCATCGGCACAAAAAGTAATATTTGATAAATCAATAGTAGTTAATTATAAGTATAAATTTGAGGATGCAGAGGAAATAAAATATACGTATAATATTTCCACAAGCGAAAAAGAATATGAACTTGAAATAGATAATATAAGGTTAAAGCTATATGCATCAAATAAAATAGGAATATTAATTTTTGAAACAAAGTATTTTCCAGATAATAAATTGACTTATACAGAAAAATTTAATAATGTATTGAATATAAATCAATATGGAAGAAGAATTAAACATCCTTTTTTTGCTTTGGGAAATAGTGGAGAACATGTATGCACGGAAGCACCTTTAGATATTTCTATAATTAAGAAAAATCCATATCATAAATATGTTAAAGGGAAGCAAGATTATTCAGTTGAAAAAAATGATTTCGAAAAAGACAACGTATTTAAAATATCTGCAGTTATAAATTGGTTATTTGGTGGTGGTTTAAATCAAGATAATTTTAAACCTGCAATAGATGATAGAATGTTTGTCATGTCCTTGGTTCGCAGTTCTGACTATAGTAAAAAAATCAAAAATGCCTATAAAAATAAAAATGTTTATAAAGATTATTTTAAAAAAATAGGATTATATAATTATGTTTTTGTTGATAAAGCAGATAATTGTTCCTGCCAAGATGATTATATGTATGAAAACATTATGAAAAAGAGTGTCTATAGTAGGTGGGTCAACTATGGTACTTTTTACGGAGTTTCGCACCATTCATTTGTTGGAATAATTGATGAAGATGAAGGAATTGATTATATTAAAGATCATTTTTCAACTATGTATAAAGAAATAGTTATAATGGTGCTTGTACAAAGAACTATTTTAATAAGTTATAATGATGCAACAACAAAGTTATCAGAAAATTTTGAAAAATCATCTTCTAAATTAAAAAAAAATATAGAAACTTTTAACAGCATTAGTGATCTTCAAAAAAAATATGTAATTTTTAATAATCAATTTATGAATATAGAACCAACAGCACAAGAACAGGGCATAGAACTTTATAATATGATAAGGTCTGCTTTGTATGTAAATGAAGAAAAATCAGAATTTGAAAATCAATTAAGCCAACTTCATGGATATGCGGATTATCTAAATAAAATGAATATAGAAGAAGTAGTTCGAGTAATATCGTTGGTGGGGCTTTTAGGTATTTTTATTCAAATAGGTTGTGATGTAATTGATGAAAAAGGACTTAATTTAAGTGAATATTATATATTTAATGTTAAATTTGCTTTGTTTGGTGCTTATTGTTTTATTTTACTTATAATTGCTATTTATTTATTTTGTAAATTTTCTAAATCAAAAAAGAGAAAATCTAAAAAGGGCGAAGAAAAAAAGAAAAAATCTAAAAATAACTAAAAAATAACCCCCTTACTTTTTAAGGGGGTTATAGTACTGTAAAATCATCAAACTTAGTTAAATCAGATTCACAGCCAAGTGATATAGTTTGAGTGTTTGCGTTGAAAATGTATATTTTAACTGAGTCCTCCATAGATATAACCTTTTTGATTTTCAAGAACATTTTTTGGTATATTGTATTACTTAGCTGGAACTCAAAAGCAGAATATTGGACTCTGATACCATAGCTTTCTAATATTTTAACTAGTTTACGTCTTCTTTTATCGTTTCTTATATCATAAATTATAAGTATATTTTTAACGTTTGAGTTTAAAAAATACATAGTAAAATCTCCTTATCTTGTGTAAATAGGCTGATATAGTTCGGCATTTTGTTCGTCATATGCACGACAAAGCGAGTCGGATTGGATATATAAAGCACCTCTATATGTATTACTATAACCATTTTTAAATATATAAGATACTTTTTCATTCATTTTATTTTCATACATTCCTATTATTTTCTTTAGTCCTGTATTATTTACATAGACATTTCCATTTTGATTAAAATTAAAATCGTTTAAAGATGTGTTTTTATTAAATATAAAATCAATAACAACGGAATCGGCAATTACAGCACGAAATTCTTCCATAATATCAGATGCTAAAGCGTGATGTCCATGCCGAACTTCGTGCATGATTCCAACATAAGTATTAAAACCTCTGCTTTTTAATGCTATAACTGCATCACGATATAAGAAGGTATAGGTAAAACTCAAGGCGGAACTTACTGGGTCTTTTGGCGGATGCTTAGTTCTAGAATTAAACCCGAATTCTTCAGGGATAAATTCTTTTAAAGCACTAAAATAATACTTGGCAGCATTACCTTCTATTCCTAGTAGTTGTGAAATATCTTTTATTTCATTGCAAGAGTTTTTACTTAGTTTCATTAAATTATAAAATTCTTCAGCATTTTTATTGTAATTATTTCTCATCAATCTAGAAATGAGCATTCTTTGGTTGTTTATTTTTGCTTTAATTATATTTTGTGCAAATGTATTTCTGAACTTTTGATTTTCAAGAGTTTTAAATTGATTGTATTGTTTTTGCGTGTCATTATTGTCTGGAGAATATATATTACCAATTATTTTTCCTGATGACGATATCCAAGATATCATAATACCTATATCACATAACTTTTCTATAGCCTGTGATGATATTTGAACAGTTGATAATAAAGTTACACTTTTTATAGTGTTAAAAGGAAATGTTTGAAGTGTATCATCAGGGAAAGTAACTGTTAATTTTCCACCAAGTATTCCAACCTTTGAACCATGTGTTGATACATAAATATCCATAATTATCATCCTTTCAATTATAAAATGTTCTTCTTGTATAAAATTATTTTGTATCTATAAGTTTAATTATAGATACAACAATACTAACAATATGGCAAATATTTTTTAACATAAAATCACCTCCTATCAAATGTTTTGTAGAATTATTCCTTGCGAAGAATTTTTTCTATTGCACATACAAGTTCACCAAGTTTGATTATAACTTCACCTACCATAAAACTCACCTCCTTTGTTAGTTGATAATGTAATTATATCATTGCATAAAAAATATAACAAACAAAAAACTGTGCGAAAAAATATGCTTATAAAAAAAAGTTGTTGACAATTGGGGGTAAATAGGTTAAAATATTTATATAAGGTATCATAAATGGAAAAAAAATATTGTTATTCGGGTGTCAATTGAAAATAGGCTTATTTTTTAGTGAAAAATGAGTTTCACCCGCAAACTATATGTTTTGCCCATATAAACACGTTGTTTGCAGGGGGTGCCCTGTAAGGTAC
>JAEXNS010000221.1 GCA_023439605.1 Bacillota bacterium
GGTTTCGACTCTGCGGAGTCGACCGGGCTTTCCGGTCGCCCTGGACCTTCGGTAAAATGTTTACCCATATACATATGTTTGAATAGTAAAAAAATCCAGTAAAATCTCAAGAGTTTTATAAATATTTTAAATTCATTTTAGTATAAGGAGTTATTATGGAAAAACAAACAGCTCAAAAGAGAATTTTGGAACTTACTAAAATTTTAAATACATATAACGAAGAATATTATGTAAATGATAATCCATCTGTAAGTGATTATGAGTATGATATGCTTATGCAGGAATTAAAAAAATTAGAGGCTGATTTTCCAGAATTAATTTTAGATGATTCACCTACTTTAAGAGTTGGAGGATTAGCAACTACTACTTTTGAAAAAGTTGCTCACACAGTTCAGATGGGAAGTTTACAAGATGTTTTTTCATTTGAGCAGGTAAGAAGTTTTGTTCAAAAATGTAAAAGCGAACTAGAAAATCCTACGTTTATTGTAGAACCAAAAATAGATGGTTTATCAGTTTCATTAGAATATGAAAATGGTAAATTAATAAGAGGTTCAACAAGAGGAGATGGTTTTGTTGGTGAAGATGTGACTGAAAATTTAAAAACAATAAAATCAATACCATTGAACCTGAAAAAAAGTATAGATTTTCTTGAAGTTCGTGGAGAAGTATATTTACCAAGGAAAAACTTCTTTGAACTTATAAATAAGCAGGAGTTAAATGGTGAGCAACTATTTAAAAATCCAAGAAATGCAGCGGCAGGTTCTTTAAGACAAAAAAATTCTAAGATAACAGCTCAAAGAAAATTAGATATGTTTATATTTAATATACAACAGATACAGGGCGAAAGTATTTTTAATCACAAAAATTCGCTTGACTATTTAAAAGAATTGGGGCTAAAAGTAGTTCCTTCATATAAAGTTTGCAAGGATTATGAAGAAATATATGAAGAAATAAACTGTATAGGTGAAAAAAGAGCAAAATTTGAGTATGATATAGATGGAGTAGTTATAAAAGTAGATGATTTCAATCAAAGAGATGTTATGGGTTCTACTTCAAAATTTCCTAAATGGGCTGTTGCCTACAAGTTTCCACCTGAAGAAAAAGAAACTATTTTAAAAGAAATTGAAATAAACGTTGGTAGAACAGGTGCAATTACTCCAGTAGCAATATTTGAGCCTGTAATTTTGGCGGGTACTAGTGTTTCAAGGGCAGTTCTTCATAATCAGCAATTTATAACTGAAAAAGATATACAAATAGGTGATAAAATAGTAGTTAGAAAAGCAGGGGATATAATTCCTGAAGTAATAAAATCTGTAGAACATTCAGAAAACTCCACTCCTTTTTTTCTTCCTGAATTTTGTCCTGTTTGTGGAACTAAAGCAGTTAGGATAGAAGATGAAAGTGCTTTAAGATGTCCAAATCCTCAGTGCCCTGCACAGCTTTTGAAAAATATTATACATTTTGCAAGTAAGGGTGCTATGAATATAGATGGACTAGGTGAAGCTATTATAACCATGTTAGTGGAAAATGGCTTGATTAAGTCTGTTGCTGATTTATATGATTTAAAATTTGAACAACTAGTTGTTTTAGACAGGTTTAAAGAAAAATCTGCACAAAATATTATAAATGCAATTGAAAATTCAAAAACAGCATCTTTTGATAGATTGATTTTTGGTTTAGGAATAAGAAATATTGGTGCACGTTCAGCATTGCTTTTGTGTCAAAAATTCAATAATATTGATTTACTATTGAATGCTAAAATAGATGAAATTAGCGAAATAGAGGGATTTGGAGATGTAATGGCACAGAGTGTATATGATTCTTTGAAAGAACCTCATATGATAGAACTTATAGGCAGATTAAAATCAAGTGGATTAAATATGGAATTAATAGTTGCGGAGAAAAATGATCTAAGATTTCAAAATAAAACATTTGTTTTAACAGGCACATTGCCAACATTAAAAAGAGATGATGCAAAATCAATGATAGAAAATTTTGGCGGAAAGGTTTCTTCATCTGTATCTAAAAAAACAAATTATGTTGTTGCAGGCGAAGAAGCAGGCAGTAAATTAACAAAAGCACAAGAATTAGGTTTGCAAATAATAAATGAAGCTGAACTTATAGATATGTGCAAATAAAAATTAGAGGAGGTTTTTTCATGAAAGTTGATATAAAGCATATTGCAAAATTATCAAGACTTAAAATAGAAGATGATAAACTGTTAAAATTTGAAAAAGATATGGAAGCTATAGTAAATATGGTTGAAAAGTTACCCGATGTAGAGGGTGAATTAAAATTAGATATTGAAAATCCAATGACTTTAAGAGAAGATGTAGCTGTACAAAATAAATTCTCAAGAGATGAATTATTAAAAAATGCACCTGAAGTTCAAGCTGGATGTTTAGTAGTTCCTAAAACTGTAGAATAAAATAAGGAGGAATTTTAATTGAAATTATATGAGAAATCAGCATTTGAATTGACACAAATGTTAAAAGAAAAAAAATGCAGTTCTTTAGAAATTGTAGAAGATGTTTCAAAAAGAATTTTAGAAGTAGAAGATAAAGTAGGGGCTTTTGTAACCTTAAATATAGACAACGCAAAAGAGCAAGCTAAAACAATTGATGAAAAAATAAGCAAAAATCAAGCTGTAGGTTTATTGGCAGGAATACCTATTGGTGTAAAAGATAATATATCAACAAAAGGCATAAATACAACTTGCTCTTCAAAAATGTTAGAAAACTATATTCCACCTTTTAATGCTTCTGTAGTAAATAAGTTAAATGAGTCAGAAGCAATTATTATAGGTAAAATGAATATGGACGAATTTGCTATGGGTTCATCTACAGAAACATCATATATGCA
>JAEXNS010000264.1 GCA_023439605.1 Bacillota bacterium
AAATACGGAGATCCATGGTCCAAAAGATGTGATGAAGATTCTGTAATGGTAAAATTCAAGGATCAAACTGTTTTGGCTGTTCCTTATGACGTCCCAATTATAGGATACAACACAAATCATATAGCTACACTTCGATTATGGCAATCAGAAGCTGTTTCTGATTTTGATTTCAATTTATTTAATGAACAAAAATACCTAGAGTCAAGTAGTGAAAAAGTATTTGCTGAAGATATATCTAGAACACTTTACCCAAACGATGATGCAATAGAGGGTAAAAAACTTAGATTAAAACAACAGTATTTTTTCTGTAGTGCTTCGATTTCTAGTATATTAAAAAAACATAGAGCAAAATATGGAACTTTAGAAAATATAAGCGAATATATTTCTATACAGCTAAATGATACTCACCCTGTAATATCGATTCCCGAACTTATTAGACAACTAACTAAAAATGAAGGTTTTGAATGGGATGATGCTCTAAATGCGGCAAATAAAATATTTAACTATACAAACCACACCATTATGCCAGAAGCTCTAGAAAAATGGAGTTTCCAGCTTATTGCCGAGTTACTTCCTGAAATATCTCAAATTATTTTTAGATTAAATGAACTATTAATAAATAAAATGAATAAAATCTCAATAGATAAAGATGATTTAGAAAAAATACTTATAATAAACAAAGAAACTGTTCATATGGCTAATTTAGCTATGTTTGTATCTTCACATGTAAATGGAGTTGCAGAAATACATACAGAAATTTTAAAAAAATCAACTTTACACAGCTGGTTTAAAATAATTCCAAATAACTTCCAAAACAAAACAAATGGAATTACCCAAAGAAGATGGCTTGCTCTTTGTAACAACGAGCTAACTGATTTTATAGAATCTCTTTTAGGCAATAAAAACTTTTTAACAGATTTAGAACAGTTAAAAAAATTATCATCATATGTACAAGATGATGATATAATTAGAAAGTTTTTATCTATAAAAAAGACAAAGAAAAATCAACTTGCTGATTACATTTTAAGAAAAGAAGAAATATCTATAAACCCCGATACTATTTTTGATGTTCAAATTAAAAGGTTACATGAATACAAAAGACAGTTAATGAATGCTTTTTCAATTTTATACTTATACTATGAAATAAAAGAAGGACATCTAAAAGATTTTACTCCAACTACATTTATTTTTGGTGCAAAATCAGCTCCTGGGTATAAACGTGCAAAGGCAATAATAAAATTTATAAATGAAATAGCAAAACTAATAGATAACGATATAGTAGTCAACAAACTAATAAAGGTGGTGTTTGTATCAAATTACAACGTTTCTTATGCTGAAAAAATAGTAGCTGCAACAGAAATATCCGAACAAATTTCTACTGCTGGAACAGAAGCTTCTGGAACAGGAAATATGAAGTTAATGTTAAATGTGGCTGTTACTCTTGGAACTTTAGATGGTGCAAACATTGAAATAGTAGAAGAAGCTGGCATTGAAAACAACTATATTTTTGGTGCAAAAGTAGAGGAACTCGAAGTTATTATGGATAAGTATAATAGTAGAAAACTAATGTCTTCTAATCCAAAAATCAATCGTGTTATTTCCAGTTTAATAGATGGTACTGTTTCAGATGGTGGAAACGGTGATTTTAAAGAATTGTATCTTTCTCTTCTAGATGGTGCAAGTTGGCATGAACCTGATAATTACTACGTTTTAGGCGACCTTGAGGACTATGTTCACACCAAAATCAAGGTAAACAAAGATTATAAGGAAACATTAGAATTTGGAAGAAAAATGTGGCTCAACATGTGTAATGCTGGAAAATTCAGCTCTGATCGAACTATTTCAAATTATGCAAATGATATATGGAAAATTAAATCTATAAAATTATAGATAATAAACAAAAATTATATTTTTACTTGAAATAAACATTGAAAACTGTTATAATATTTATTGTCTAGTGAACAAATCTACTGGAGATTTTTCGAAAATAGCATTAAATATTAACTGAAAAGAGGAATTTAAATTATGCCTGCTAGTATTGTTATAGGAACTCAATGGGGAGATGAAGGAAAAGGAAAGATTATCGATATCCTTGCTTCACGTGCAGAAATTGTTGTACGTTCACAAGGTGGTAATAATGCCGGACATACGGTTGTAAACAATGGTGAAACCTACAAATTACACCTTATACCATCTGGAATATTATACCCTAACACGTTATGCCTTATAGGTGCAGGTGTTGTTATAGACCCTCAAAGCTTTTTGTCTGAAATCACAGGATTACATGCAAGAAATATATCTACTGAAAACCTTAAAATAGATCCTCGTGCACATGTAGTTATGCCTTGGCATATCGAATTAGATGGTTTATCTGAAAAATTTAGAGGCAATCTAGATATTGGTACTACAAAAAGAGGTATTGGTCCTACTTATATGGATAAATATGAACGTTCCGGAATAAGAATGTACGATTTAATTCATCCTGAAATATTAAAAGAGAAAGCTTATACAACAGGAAAATTAAAAAATAAAATTATCACTGAAGTTTATGGTGGACAAGCTATAGACTTAGATAAAGTAATTGCTGATTATATAGAGTATGGAAAGCAACTATCCAAATATGTTGATGATGTTTCTGTTTTAACTTATGATGCTTATAAAGCAAATAAAACAATAATGTTTGAAGGTGCACAAGCGACTTTATTGGACATTGACTTCGGTACTTATCCATATGTAACTTCATCGCATCCTGTTTCAGGTGGTGTTTGTGTTGGTACTGGTATAGGCCCTAAAGTAATAACAAATATAATTGGTGTTGCAAAAGCATATACAACAAGAGTAGGAAAAGGTCCGTTCCCTACTGAATTAGATAATGAAATTGGTGAAAGGATTAGAACAGTTGGCGGCGAGTTTGGAACTACTACAGGTAGACCACGTCGTACTGGTTGGTTTGATGCTGTAATAGTTAGTCATTCTGTTCGTGTAAATGGGTTAGACGGTTTAGCTATAAATAAATTAGACACTTTAAGTGGAATAGATGAGTTAAAAGTTTGTGTAAGTTATAAGAAAAAAGACGGAACTACTCTAAAAAACTTCCCCCCTTCTCTTGAAGAATTAAATGAATGTGAACCTATATATGAAACAATGGAAGGCTTCAACGAAGATATATCGGGTTGCAGAAGTTTCGAATCTCTTCCTATGAGTTGTCAAAAATACATCCATAAATTAGAAGAAATCTGTGGATGTAAGATAGTTATGATTGGTGTAGGTCCTGACCGTTCACAAATTATCGAAAGATAATTTTAACAATTAATTTTTATTAATTTTTTTTGAAAGGAGTTGAAATTATGAATGAACCAAATCGTAGTCTAGATGATATATTGGCTCCTACTCTTGATGATACGGTGTATAACTCAAACAAAAATACAAAAACTCTAGATGATATTCAAGCACCTAGTCTTGAAGATACTTATGTGGCACCTCAACCAAAAAAAATACTGGATTTAGACGATTTATCTTCTCCAACTTTAGAAGATACATTTAGTCCAAATATAAAAAAAACCACTAACAGCATAAATGATGTTTCAGCTCCAAAACTTGAAGAAGCCCAACAAACCGCATATAAACCTGTATTTGTTAATCCAGATGTTGAAGAGGCAAAAAAACAAGCATTGAATAGAGCTATCAAAGGATCTTTAAGTGAAAAACCTGCAAGTTTTGATCAAGAAAGAAGCCGCCAACAATATCATGAACTTATGCGAGAAAAAGATGAACAAATGGCTAGAAAAGGAGCAAAATCTATTATAATTTTAGTAGTACTGGGTGTTATTTGCTCGGTTCTTATGTTTATTTTCTTTTCATCAACTGCATATAAGCCTTCTTTATCTTCATTTACTGAAAAAGCATCTGGGTTTATGAGCACTTGCACTTTCGTTGTACTTGGGGTTTCTGTAATTATGTTATTTAGAGTAGAAACTTTAAAAAAAATAGCCAACTTTGTTTTTGTAATAAATACAGTTTTAATGTTTTTCCCAGGATCGTTAGTATTAGTCGCCAAAAATACTTTTTGGCTAAATGGACTTTTATATATAGGCGTAATAATCGCTTCCATATTTATAAGCTTTACTTTAAGTTCAAGCGAATGTATAGATAAATATTATAAAAAATTTGAAAACAATTATTAAAAGTTTTTTAGCAACTAGATATTACAGGCGTACCATTAAGCCTCTAAAGGGAAAGTTTACAATTTTGTAGGAGTTTCGACTCTTGCGGAGTCGACCTGGACCTTCAGCTGTATATCTTTACTTTATTAATGACGACTGAATCGTAATAAAATTTTACCCTTGTACATGGTTTAAATCAATGTACAAGGGTATTTTTAATTTAAAATTATTTCAACAGGACAATGGTCACTTCCCATAATTTGATCATGGATAATACTGTCCACTAACCTATCTTTGATTTTATTGGATATAACAAAGTAGTCAATTCTCCAACCCGCATTTTTTTCACGTGCTTTAAACATATATGACCACCATGTATATACACCTTCTTTTTCCGGATACAAATACCTGTAAGAATCTATAAATCCTGAATCAAGAAGTAGAGTCATTTGCTCTCTTTCCTCAACTGTAAAACCAGCATTTTTAGTGTTTGTTTTAGGGTTTTTCAAGTCTATTTCCTTATGTGCAACATTTAAATCACCACAAAGAATTACTGGCTTTGCTGAATTTAGTTTTACAAGGTAATTTCTAAAATCACATTCCCATTGTACTCTATACTCTAATCTCACCAATTCTCTTTTAGAATTTGGAGTGTATACATTTACTAGATAAAAATCATCATATTCAAGACATATTACTCTGCCTTCTTTATCATGCATTTCTATTCCCATATCATACTTAACGTCTATAGGCTTAATTTTTGTGAAAATAGCTGTGCCTGAATACCCCTTTTTTTCTGCACTATTCCAGTATTGAAAATAACTATTTAATTCTAATTCCAGCTGACCTTCTTGCATTTTTGTTTCTTGTATACAGAAAAAATCTGCATTTGTTTCATTAAAAAAATCCATAAAGCCCTTATTTACACAAGCACGTAATCCGTTTACATTCCATGATATAAATTTCAAATTCATCACTTCCTATTTTTGTATTTTGCATATCTAAAATTAATCTGTTTGGTGAATGGATTATAGATAATATCCTCTACACCATTTTTTTTAATCAAAAAATCTTTTTTGTAAAAAAGAGGTATTATTTCTATGTTTTCTAATAACTTCTTTTCTATACTATAGTATTCGCTTATGCTATCCTCTACTTCTACATTTAATCTTGCTTCATTAAGCAGCTTTTCAATAACTTTATCATTATTAAAGTAACTTAAAAAATCATAAGGTGAACTTCCATGGGGTTTAATACAAGTAAGAGCTAAATCATATTCTCCATTTTCTATTTTTAAATCATATTCTTCTTTTGTCAAATATTCTACACCTACATATATACCTAAGTTTTTATTCCACTGGTCAACCACATGATTTAAAAATCCACTATCAATAGAATCATACACTATCATATTTACAACTTCAGGGAAATCATCATACGATTTTTTCAATGTTTCAATTTTTTCTTTTGACTTTTCCAAATCAAAACCTATTTTATCAATGCTATAAAAACTTCTATATCTATCACCAGCAATACAAATTTGAGGTGAAACTATTTCTTTAGCTATAGATAAGTTTTGTGTTAAAAGCTGTGAATATTTATCACTATCAAAAGACATAGCCATAGCTAATTTAAAATTCTTATCACTTGTAATTTTTTTTTCAGGATTAAAAATTACTCCTATTAAAGAACTCTCATACTCTTTATAACCTATTTTTTTATCCTTAATTTTATCAGAAACATAACATTCTATTAAGTCATCTTCGAACATTTTATAGTTTTCATTATAATCATTTTTTATATAAAAATTCAATCCATTTGGTGCTGTTTCTAAAGCATCTTCATTTTCTGGATTTGAAAGCATATTTATAACATTATCCCAACCATAAGGGTCGTAAAACCACTTTTTTATATAAAATGCTCCATTTGAAATTGTCGATTCATCATCTAACCCATATCTTCCTTTTGTTTTTTCAAAAAAACTTTCATTACATGGCATAGAAGATGGTTTAGAAAGTAAATATGGTAAATCCGTGTTTGCATAGTCCAGCTCTATTTCAAGAACAAATTCACTAATAGCACGTACGCCTATTTCATCATAATTTAATTTACCATCTATAATATCAGATGCATTTTTGATACACTTATATTCTTCTCTAAAAGTAGACATTGTATCTGGATTAAAAATTCTTTTAAAAGCAAAAACGAAATCATTTGCAGTAACATTTTGCTTTTCTTGATTTTTAGTATACCAAAAACAGTCTTCACGTAAATAGAAATGATATTTTAATCCATCTTCAGAAACAAAATATTTAGATGTAACACCTAAATCCAAATTTCCTTCTTCATTTATTGTAAACAACCCTAAAAAAGTATTTTCAATAACATTATATGATGCTTCATCTGTTGCAATTTGAGGATCTAAAGTCTGAGGATTGCTTAATAAAATATATGAAAAAACATGATCCAATCCTTTGTCTTCTATTTTTTCATCACTTTCACATGCAACATTAAGAAATATATTTATAATTAATAAAATTAAAACTATTAATTGTTTTTTCTTCACAAATCTTCTCCTTCTTTTATTAATTTAAAACCTGTAAATCAAAATTTATGTATACAGAAAAAACTGTATACATAAATTTAATTGTTTTAATTACAAGACATGGATTATAATTTCCAATACGTTACTATTCAGCTAGAGATATTTTACCAAAGGTCTATGGCGACCAGAAATCACTCTTGATTCCGCAGAGTCGAAATATAGTAACTTTAATACTCATATAAAATTAAACTATTACTTTTTAAGCTATTTTTACAATCAATAATTCTTTGATTTGTACTACCTCGAAATCTTAAATTATAATCTTTTTTTTCAATTTCAAATTTCCCATCAATAAGTATATCTGTTACACCAAGTAAATCAGCATAATGATTATCACTAGTTGAATTTTCAAGCAAATACTCGTAAGTATATCCCGTATATGTAATTATATTTAAGTTATTTTCCAAAAAAGTTTTTGCCATTTCTGCCAAAGCTTTTGCTTGACAAAATGGCTCTCCACCAGTAAATGTTACTCCATCTAAAAGAGGATTTTCCAACACTCTATCAATAATTTCTTTGATTATATATATTTCTCCACCACTAAAATCATGTGTTTGTGGATTTTGACACCCTTCACAGTTATGAGGACAACCCTGTGTGAATATTGCAAATCTCAATCCATCTCCATCTACAATAGAATCATTTACCAATCCAGCAATTCTTATTTCCATAATATCACCTTTATTAAATACTATGTTTCGTTCTTTCATTTACTTCTGATCTCTTTGCGTTGTTAAATCTCTCCACATTCCCAACCAAATAACCAGTTATTCTTCTAATTCTGTCAAAAGCAACATTATGTTCTTCTTCTTTTCTTCCACACTTAGGACATACTTCACCTATTATTCCAGTATAACCACAAACAGGGTCTCTATCTACAGGATGATTTATAGAGCCATAACCTATTCCCGATTCCTTCATATATCTTACTATTTTTTCAAAAGCATTTAAATTGTGCAATGGATCTCCATCCAATTCAACATAACTAATAT